>NZ_JASMWN010000018.1:0-112416 GCF_032595355.1 Sedimentitalea todarodis
GGATCCCCGAACAAGTCATCAAGATCGTCCGACGGGGCCTGCTCCGCGTCCGAAGCTGCGCTTTCAGGGGCTGCCGCCTCGCCCAGATCGCCCAGCAGGTCATCAAGATCGTCGGCGGGGCCTTCTTCGACGTCACGTCCACCCAAGAGTTCATCAGTTGACGCCTCGCTGTCTGAGGCGTCGGCGTCCTCCGGATCCCCGAACAAGTCATCAAGATCGTCCGACGGGGCCTGCTCCGCGTCCGAAGCTGCGCTTTCAGGGGCTGCCGCCTCGCCCAGATCGCCCAGCAGGTCATCAAGATCGTCGGCGGGGCTTTCTTCGATATCACTCTCGCCCTGGAGTTCATCGGATAACGTTTCATTGTCTGAGGCGTCGGCGTCCTCCGAATCTCCGAACAAGTCATCAAGATCGTCCGACGGGGCCCGCTCCGCGTCCGAAGTTGCGCTTTCAGGCGATTCCGTCTCGCCCAAATCACCCAGCAGGTCATCAAGATCGTCGGCGTCAGATGCCAGCGACGACGAGTCGTCATCCAGCGGATCAGCCGCAGCAACGTTGTTACCCGCCTCTGGCAAATCCGGGGTGGGGTCCGACAGAGATATCTCTGTGGAGTCCGTGGCATCCGGATCTCTGAGCAGATCCTCCAAATCGTCCGGCTCAGGCGTCCCATTCGCGGCATGGGTCGCGCTCACGACATCGACAGGCTCGGTGCCCGCCGCGGACCCAATCTCGCCCAGCCCCAATAGATCGTCCAGTTCATCCGGAGTATCAATCCCGCTATCGCCAAACAGATCGTCCAGATCGGTCTCTGCAGCTGTTTTTTGTGTCGCTTCTCCGGCATCTGACGTGCCGAGACTGTCCACCGCAAGCTCCTCCTCATCCGCCGGTAGAGGCTCTTCAGGCTGAGTGTTCGCACTCTCTGTCAACACATCGGCACTGCCGTCACCGGCAGCTTCCTCGACTTCAATCGACGCCAGACTGTCGAGTGCGTCGTCCAGGTCATTCTCCTGCGGCAACTCTTCCGGTATTGCGCCAGCAAGTTCCGCCAACGTATCAGCCGTCGTATCTTCTGGGGGCGGGCCGCTGTGAACGTCGGCAAGACTGTCCAAGGCCGACTCAATATTGTCTGCCTCCGGAGGTTCTTGAGGCGCAAGTTCAGCGAGCCCGGCAAGCGCATCATCTGCCGCATCATCGGCAGTTACCGGAAGCTCGACATCTGCGATGCTGTCCAGTGCCGCGCCAACTTCATCCGGTTCAGGTGTCTCTGCCGGGGCAGCGGCAGCAAGACCTGCCAAGGCGTCATCGGTCGTGTCTTCGGTTGGTCGCGGAGGCTCAACGTCAGCAAGGCTGTCCAGTGCCGCGCCAACGTCGTCCGGTTCAGGGGTCTCTTCCGGGACAATCGTGGCCAAATCTGCCAAGAGCGCATCGCTCTCATCCTTTGCTGCGTCCGGTATTTCTGCCCGCGCCAGACTGTCCAATGCGGAGGCAGTCATATCAAGTTCGACCTCGGCATCGGGGACCGCATTGGCAAGACCCGCGAGCGCGTCATCAACACTCGTATCCGGCGCGTTCTCGATAGGCGAATTGGCGCGCAGTTGATCCAATGCGGCTTGGTCCTTGTCCTCGCCGGGCTCGTCTGGTGCTGCGCTCTCGCGCAGGCTGGAAAGGACGTCCGCTTTCGTGTCAGTCGGTTTCGGCTCTTCCGCCGATGTTCGGGCAAGTGCTGCCAACACATCGTCGGAAGTGTCTTTTGGCGTCTCCTCCACCGGCGCCTTCGACTTCAATCCGTCCAGGACATTGTCGGCCACATTCGCATGCTGCGGCTCTTCCGTGGCCAAAGCCCGCAAACTGTCCAGAGCAGCAGCGCTATCCGTGGCCTCTTGCTTCGATCCGGCGAGGGCCGACAGCAATGCGGGATCGGCGAGGATTTTCTCGATCAGGGTTTCCGCACCGACCTTGCCATCCATATACGTCATCAAGTCTGAAAGTTGCGTGCGTGCCTCAAGCAGTGAACGGAGCGGTGCGACCTTGGCCGCGATCGCCTCCGGTGAAAAATCCGATATCTTCTCAAAGGTCAGATCAACATCGACATTGCCCTCACCGGTCAGAGTATTGGGTACACTGAAGGCCGCGCGGGGCTGCATCGCGCGCATGCGATCATCAAAATTATCGACATCGATTTCCAGGAACTTGCGCTCTTCGATCGAAGGCTGGGGCACCTTGGATTTTCCGGCAAGATCAGACATGACGCCCATGACAAACGGCAATTGCACCTTCTTTTCGGAACCGTAGAGCTCAACATCATACTCGATCTGCACCCTTGGAGCACGGTTGCGAGATATGAATTTCTGCGAGCTGTCGCTCATTTCTCCTCTCCTTTGAGTTCCGCGACTTCGGCGCGCAATGCCCGGAGCTCCGCGAGCATCTCGGTGACATTCTCGTTGACGATGTCGGTTTCACTCTTGACGAGTTCTCTCAGGTTTTCGAATTCGGCCTCGTTCTCTTCCTCCACCGCAGCCTGCATGGTGTTGACCAAGAGACCGATGAACAGGTTCAGGACCGAGAACGCGGTGATGATGATAAAGGGCACGAAGAACGCCCAGGCATAGGGATGCACCTCCATCACCGGGCGAACGATGCCCATTGACCAACTCTCGAGCGTCATGATCTGAAACAGAGAATAAAGACTGCGCCCCAGCGTGCCGAACCATTCGTTGAAATCAGGCCCGTACATCAGCGTGGCCATCACGCCGAAGACATAAAAGACGATCGAAATCATGATGATCACTGCGCCCATGCCCGGCAACGCATCCAGAAGAGCCTGCACCACCGCCCGCATCTGCGGGATCACCGAGAGCAGACGCATCGCGCGGATCACCCTCAACCCACGCAGGGCCGACAGACCGCCCTTGTCCGGCAACAGGCCCAGGCCAACAACGATAAAGTCAAAGATATTCCATGGGTTTGAGAAAAAGCCCCTGATGCCATAGGCAAAGAACTTGAGCGCCAGTTCGGCGACAAAGATCATCAGCACGATCTGGTCGATCACCTTGAGGGCCGGGCCGATCACGCTGTTGATGTTTTCCGATGTCGACATGCCAAGCGTCACGGCGTTGAAAATGATCACGCCCAGAATTGCGTTCTTGACGCTGTCTCGTTCAACGAACTCCAGCGCCTTTTCCCGCAGGGTGGTTGTCTGATTGATCTCTGGGCTCGTCTGCACGTCTGCCACTCCTAGGTCTTGGGTCTATGTTCGGGCCTTACTCGAACGCATATGAAAAATTCGTACCATCCGAATCTATCGCCACCTTGGTCACGGCGCCGCCTTCCATCATCCGGCGCAGGAACTCTGCCGAGATTTCGGGCAGCATCGTGTTGGTCACGATCGCATCGATCATGCGACCTCCACTTTCCAGTTCCTGACAACGATCAACAATCGTGTCGACCACAGCATCGGAAAACTCGAACGGCACGCCATGCGATGTTTCAACCCGGCGCTTGATCCGACCCAACTGCAGCTTGGTGATCTCGGCGATCATGTCGGGGCTGAGCGGATAATAGGGGATCGTGACCAGACGCCCAAGCAATGCCGCCGGGAAAATCTTGAGCAACGGCTCGCGTAGCGCCTTGGCGATGCCTTCGGGTTCGGGCATCAGGTCGGGATCGGCGCACATGTCCATGATCAGGTCGCTTCCCGCGTTGCTGGTCAACAGGATCAGGGTGTTCTTGAAGTCGATTACGCGACCTTCGCCATCCTCCATGACGCCCTTGTCAAAGACCTGAAAGAAAATCTCGTGCACGTCGGGATGGGCCTTTTCAACCTCGTCCAACAGCACCACGGAATAGGGTTTGCGCCGCACCGCCTCGGTCAGAACGCCACCTTCGCCATAACCGACATAGCCCGGAGGCGCGCCTTTCAGGCTACTGACCGTGTGGGCTTCCTGATATTCGCTCATGTTGATGGTGATGACATTCTGCTCACCGCCGTACAGAACCTCGGCCAGCGCCAGCGCGGTTTCGGTCTTGCCCACGCCCGACGTGCCGGCCAGCAGGAAGACACCGATGGGTTTGGACGGGTTGTCGAGCCCCGCGCGGGATGTCTGGATGCGTTTGGAGATCATCTGCATCGCGTGATCCTGCCCGATCACCCGTTTTGCCAGATGGTCTTCAAGGTGCAGGATGGTCTCGATTTCGTCCTTGACCATGCGGCCCACTGGAATGCCCGTCCAGTCGCCGACGACGCTGGCCACGGCCTGATGATCGACGATGGGCAGGATCAGCGGGTTTTCCCCCTGCACTTCGGTCAGTTCCGCGTTCTTTGCCTTCAACTCTGCCATCAAGGCCGCGCGCTCTTCTTCGGACAGCGGACTTTGGGCGGCTTCATCATCCTGCGGCGCCTCATCCACCGGCGCGCCGCCTTCTCGAAGTTTGGCCCGCAGCGCCAGGATGGATTCAACCACGGCCTTTTCCGTTTCCCAACGACCGTTCAGTTCTTCCAACCGGTCCTCTTCCGCGCTCTTGGCCGCCGAAACGGCCTCTCGCCGATCGGCCACTTCATAGCCCGCGGTTTCGTCCCGCCCGATGATATCAAGCTCGGTGGTCAGTCCCTCGATACGACGGCGGCTGTCATCCACCCTGGCCGGCACGGCATGCTGGCTGACCGCAACGCGCGCGCAGGCCGTATCGAGCAGGCTGACGGATTTATCCGGCAATTGCCGCGCCGGGATGTAGCGCGCCGACAGTGTGACCGCCGCCTCGATGCCTTCGTCCAGAACCTGCACCCGATGATGCGTTTCCAGCATCGACGCAATGCCGCGCATCATCAGGATCGCCTTGGGGATGTCGGGCTCATCAACCTGTACCACCTGGAACCGGCGGGTCAGCGCGGGGTCTTTTTCGATGTACTTCTTGTATTCGGCCCATGTGGTCGCGCCGATGGTCCTTAACGTTCCCCGTGCGAGTGCCGGTTTCAGCAGGTTTGCGGCGTCCCCAGTTCCCGCCGCACCTCCGGCCCCCACCAGCGTATGGGTTTCATCGACAAACATCACGATAGGCTGATCACTCGCCTGCACCTCGTCAATCACCTGACGCAGCCGGTTCTCAAATTCGCCCTTCATGCTGGCCCCGGCCTGCAGCAAGCCGATATCCAGCATCAGAAGGCGCACATTCCGCAACGCCGGTGGCACGTCACCGCGCGCGATACGTAGTGCAAAGCCTTCGACAACGGCGGTTTTGCCGACGCCCGCCTCGCCGGTCAGGATCGGATTGTTCTGACGCCGGCGCATCAGCACATCGACGATCTGGCGAATTTCCTCGTCACGCCCGACAATCGGGTCGATCTCGCCGTTCCGCGCCTGCTCCGTCATGTCGGTACAGTACTGGTCCAGCGCCTCGGTGCCGCCCAACTGGGCCTGCCGAGCTCCGCTGGCTTCGCCCGGCTCCACGCCTCCTCCCGTCTGGCTGGCGTCTTTGGGGTGAAGCGCCTCTTCGGGCGAACCGTCAGTGGCCTTGGCAAAGTTATCCGCCAGGTCATCCGCCCCGATACCACCTAATTCGGGTGACATGGTTCTCAGGATGTTGCGCAGCGCCGGGGTTTTCAACATTCCCAACAACAGGTGACCCGTTCGGACATGATTGGAACTATAGAGCAGAGACCCCCAGACCCATCCGCGTTCCATCGCATCCATCAGATGATCCGACAAATCGGAAATCGCACTGGCCCCGCGCGGCAATGCATCGAGCGCACGCGTCAATTCGGCGGAAATCTTGCCCGGGTCCAGATCAAAGTAACCGATGATGCGATGAATGTCGCTGTCCTGCCCATTCAGGATCTGATGCATCCAGTGAACAACCTCGACATAGGGGTTGCCCCGCATCTTGCAGAACACCGTGGCCCCTTCTACGGCTTGATAGCCCAGTTTGTTGAGCTTTCCGAACAAGGCTACGCGGCTGATTTCGGTCATCTGATGTCCTTCCTGGTCAATATTGGCGTCACAGCCCCGCCTGCGCGGGTGGCAGATCCGGGTACAGGTACAAATCCTCGGCATTTGAGCGCGTGTCATCCGCGTCCGGGCGGGTTCTGATCCAGCTTGTGTGGCCCAGGCGCGTGGTACCTCCGAGACTGGCGCGGGGCACTTCGTCGCCGGCCAGCACGAGGTTCACGTCCCAGTCAAGACTGTCGCCCACGTAGTTGCGCACGATGGACTGCAAGCGCTGCTGCGAGTCGCCGCCCGGCAGCAAACGTTCATAGTCCACCAGAGAAAGTGGCCCGATGCGCAGCCTGAACTTCGCTGCGCGCGTCCAGACCCTTTGTCCGACGCTGGTGCTGCGCCCCAATGCGGCCCGATGCCCCAACTGCCATTGATCGTCCGGTTCGAGCTCGAGCCAGCAGCCGACAAATTGCTGCAATTTCACGGGCACCCGAAAGAATGCCGACAGGATGGAGACAAGCCCTTCCGGATTCCGGGCCGCCTGCGCCAGATGACCTGCGAAATGAAGCTTCGCCAGATCCGGCATCGCATCGCGATCTCGCAACGCGCGCCCATGGTACCCGGCCAGCGCCGCCACCTTGCGCGCCATCGGATCATCCGCGCGATCAAAGCTCGGTGCGGGCTGGCCGGTGGTCCACGCGCGATACAGCAGGCTCATCATCCGATGAGTCAGCATGTTGGCAAAGGCCACAAACGTGCTGTCGCGATGATTGCGATGTCGATCGCGTGCGTATTGCGTCATGTGCAGCGGCAATGGTCCGTTGGGGCCAAACAAGCCGAAGAACCGGTTGGTCAGTCGCGCGGGCCGGTCTCCGACGCCCAGTTTGAATTCGGCGATGGTTGACGGAGGAAAGGCCAGTTCAGCCTCCTGTCCCAGCCGCACCTTGTCTTCGCGCGGACGGCGGCTTTCCCCCAGGCGCGGGGCGTCTTCAAACGTCGCTTCGATAACCCGAAGCGCCTGAAAAACGTGATGCTTTTCCGGATCCTTTTTCAGCCTGTCAAAATGGCTCAAATCATCCGGCCCAATCCGGTTTCCGGTCGCCATCTGGCAATTTCCCCGCGTTTCTGCGTTTTCAGAACGGTTTCTGTAAAGCTGTTGATCGTCGTGTATCGGCGCAGGAACCGTTCCAGTACCGCGCCCAGTACATAGGCGCTTGTGCCTTCAAAAAAGCTCTCGTCTATGCCGATCGTCACTTCGACGCCGCGCACTGCCGTCGACAGGATTTCATCACTCATCCGGCGCACGATCGGACGGCTTGAAACCGACACGATGCCTTCAAGTTGCTTTTCCGTAACCCGGTCGCCCAAAGGTGCATAAAGTCCGACCAATTCGCGCAACGCGGCGGCCGAGTCCCCTTTGCCAGAATCCGCAATCGACAGGTAGTTGAGGCTCAGATGGCTGATCAGCCGCCAGGCCGTATCCCCCTGCGCCAGTGTCGGGTGAGGCCGTGTCGGCGAGACCGGCAAGCGAATGGATTTGACCGGCCCCCCCTCGGGCATCCGGAACACATCCGCATCCCCTGTGGCCAACAGCAATGGCAGGTCCCGGTTGGAGCACAACGCCTGGACCGCCAGTTGGTCGAGCCCGGCGGCATAGGGCGTTTGGGCCCGATCAACCAGTGTCAAATAAACTTCGGACCCCAGATAGGAGGTCCGCACCCCCCGCAGGCGTTCCTTTTCCGAGCGCTGCCGCATCCGTCGGTTGATTGTATAATATGCCGGGTGGGTTTCCCCGGCAGCCGTGAAATCGGTTGAGGAATAGAACGGGCGAAACACCACGTCATCTCCCCCCGCACTGCTGATTCCGGTGACGTTTTGGAGGGAATGAATTTCGAAATCCAGCGCCGCGGTGCGGCTGGCGATGATGTGTTGTTGCGTGTCGCTTGAGGCGACATGCACACGGTCACACCGTTTGGGGAACAGGTTCACCGCCGGCACGGCATTGGGGGTAAAGGCCTCGGCAACGACAAGCGGCGCCACTTCGCTGCGGCTTTCCTTCAGCAGGATGTAGATGTCTACATCCGGCCCCGTCGCGCGCGCGAGCGCCGCACGTAATCCCTGAAGCTCGACAAACAGGAACCGCTCGGGCATCGCAAAGTATTCCTGCAACAGGCGATACCCGTCAAAGGACCGGCGCGGGGTCGGCAGCAAGGCTTCGTCCTGTCCAAAACCACGGTTCACGACTGCACCCGCCACCAGCGGTTCTGCCCAGTCGGCACGACGGTCAGTCGACCGCCCGCAGAGGCCGCTGACCTGCGTTGACAGCAATTCGAGGAGCGCCCAGCTGTTGCCCCCGCTGCTGTTGAGAAACAGCGTCAGGTCATCCATCGGCATTTCCGCGATCGGACCACCATCCGCACGCCTGAGCCTGAGGCGAATGCCGGCGCGGGCCTCGGCCTGACCGGCGACACCGGCCGCAACCAGTTCGCCACGCCCTTCTATGTACTCCGCCTCGCTTATCTGGATCGGCCACATTGTCATTTCGGCAGCCGTACGAAACTCGCACGGGGTACTTTCACCTTCCATCGGCCGACTGCGCAGCGAGGTATGACGCGGCAGGACATAACCGCTCTTGACCGCCGAATTGGTGGTATCGGGCTCGAATGCGGCAATCATCATCGACGGGGTCGGCGCGAGGTAGTGCGGATAGACGATCTCGAGCAGATTGCTGGTAAAATTCGGGTACTGGAGTTCCAGTTCCAATTGCACGCGCGCAGAGAGGAAGGCGACACCTTCCAGGAGCCGCTCCACATAGGGGTCCAGCACCTCGACCCCCTCCATGCCAAGGCGGCTGGCAATCTTGGGATAGGCAGAAGCGAATTCCGCGCCCATGTCACGCAGAAAGATCAACTCGCTTTCATAGTGTTTCATCAGGCGCGTATCCATGGCGACTATCGGCTCCCTTCCACGGAGATTTCACCGGTGGTCACGTCCACCTGGCTGCGCAGGTACAGTTCGAGCGGCAGAGGTTGCGCCCACATATCCGCCCGGATGATCAGCGCCACCATCATGTCGCTTCCCTCCCCTTCAGGATTGAGCGTCACATCCACGGTTCCCTTGATGATGCGCGGCTCGTAGGTGGAGATCGCCTGCTGGATCGAGCGACGGATTTTTTCCGCCCGCTCCGCCGTAGAGAACTCTCCCGAGACCTCGCGAAGCCCGTAGTTGATCACCGAGCGCGTAACATGGGGCAAGGCGGCGGCATCAAATGAGCTCTCGGTGTTGGTCGTGTTCAACAGCCAGGACAGATCACGCTGAATGATATCGCGCAACCGCGAGATGTCGATCACCCGCGCGTCCCTCGCTTCCTTGAGATTGCCGGGCTCATTGTCCGTCAACCTGTCCAGCAGGGACGGTTGAAGGCGCTCGGCAAGGGTCTTGTCAGCCATCGCCCGAAGCGCCCCCCGCTGCCGGGGCGCCCTCCATGACAAGGCTGCGAACGTCCATCAGGGCCACATCGTTCTGGTCGGTCGCTAACAGTCGCTGACCAGACCCGACAAATGTGTCGGCCCCCGCATCGGCCCATGTGGTCGCCCGCGCGAGCTTGGCCGCGGCATCGTCGCCATCGGTGGTTCCGACATAGCGCGTGGGTATGAGCGCCGCCACCTCGCCACCATTGTGCAGGCCCAGAGTCGCCGCAGTCCAGACCGCATCCCTCAGATCGCTGGGATCTTCCATGGTCAATGACGCGATCGAACTGAACGGCAGCCAAAAATATCGTCCGTTCACGATGACTTCGAGGACCGGACCCAACCGCATGTCAGCGTCCGCGATCCATTGAAAGGGTTGCCCGTTGATCTCGCCAGAGCAGGCAGGTGCCGCATCAAAGGCCCGGGCACGCAGTGTGGCAGCCTCGTCCGCTTTGCCCGATGCGAGGAGTTTCTGCGCCTCGATCAGCAGGGCGAGCCATTCTTCCGGTTCGCCAAAAATAAGCGGCTCCTTTTCGCCCGCGAACACCTTTTCGCGATAGACCTCGCAGATGATCGCCTCGCGGTAGGTCTGGGCCATCATCGTCGCGGTGCCGTCCATTTCGGCGCTCAGCTTCAGTTGGGTAATCGCCCGCTTCCAATCTCCGAGTACGCACAACAGCTGAAACAGGAAAATCCGAAGCTTTGGATCGGCCGGATTCGCTCTGACCTTGTCCTGCAGTGCGGTCAGCGCCGACTTTGGGTCGCCAGAGTTCAGATGCTCTTCGGGGGTCATGCAGACTATTCCATATCTCGTACAATGGTGGACATGCCCGGCCAGAACGCGACCGGGCATGTAAGGGAAACGATCAGATCATTTCGTTCTTCATGACATTCCAGGCAAAATTCGAGGTGTCCTTGGTCAGCGCGCCGGTCTCGGGATCGGATGCCTTGTAGTCGACCGTAATGGTGCGATAGGCGAGATCCCAGTTTTCTTCCGGAATCTGCTCTTCGCCGCCCGAAACCTCGTATTTGTCGATCACCGAATGGGTCAGGGTAAAGACCAGATAGGGTTCCATTCCGGTGTTTCCGTCACTGCCGGACCGGCACAGGTGGATTACCGTCTTGTCGCGAACAGTGCCATTGGCCACGGAGAGCATCAGCTTGGGCGAAGCGAGGCTAAGCTCTGACGTCAGGCTGATCTTCCCGAAATTGGCGTTGGCATATCCGCGCTGCGTCGTACCAAGGTCGGCCATGTCCAAAGTACGCTCGACATTGAAGGAGACAGACTTGAGCGGGATCCAGTTGGGGTGACCCTTGTCCATGCTTTCGCCATCGGCGCCCTCGATTTCTACAAATGCGTTTTCCATAGTTTTTTCCTTTCAGTGTTTGACGCGATGCGTCTTTTTTGGATGTAGTGCCTTCCTGGAGCCAAAAATTACGCTCCTTTCTCCGAAGGCAATTTGGATACCAGTCGCAGGGAAACAGTGAGCCCCTCCAGCTGGTAGTGAGGGCGCAAGAAGAATTTCGACGAATAATAGCCGGGATTGCCCTCTACTTCTTCGACAACGACTTCGGCGGCAGCGAGTGGTTTGCGCGCCTTGACCGCTTCCGAAGAAACATCTGCGTTGGTGTCTACGTATTGGTTCACCCAGCCCTGAAGCCAGGACTGCATGTCGTTGCGGCTCTTGAACGAGCCGATCTTGTCGCGAACCATACATTTCATGTAATGCGCAAAGCGGCATGTCGCGAAAAGATACGGCAACCGGGCCGCGAGATTGGCGTTGGCCGTCGCGTCAGGATCGTCATATTCCGCCGGTTTGTGCAGGGATTGCGCACCGATAAAGGCCGCAATATCCGAATTCTTGCGGTGAATGAGCGGCATCATACCGTTCTTGGCCAGTTCTGCCTCGCGCCGGTCGTTGATGGCGATTTCGGTCGGACATTTCTGATCTACACCACCATCGTCCGTCGGGAAGGTGTGACTTGGCAGATTTTCCAGCGCGCCGCCGCTTTCGACGCCGCGAATACGCGAGCACCAGCCATATTGCTTGAACGACCGGTTGATGTTGACCGCCATGCCATAAGCGGCATTGACCCAGCCGTACTTGCTGCTGTCCGCACCTTCGGTGTCTTCTTCAAAGGCAAAGGCCTCGACTGGATCGGTTTTCGACCCATAGGGCAGACGCCCCAGAAACCGTGGCATCGCGAGGCCGACATACTTGGAATCCTCGCTTTCGCGCAGGGACCGCCAGGAGGCGTATTCCGGTGTCTGGAAGATCTTGGTCAGATCGCGCGGATTGGCCAGCTCGGACCAGCTTTCCATCTGGAACAGCGTCGGTTGCGCACCAGTGATGAGCGGCGCATGGGCAGCGGCGGCAATCTTGGACATCTCGCCAAGAAGCTCCACATCGGGTGGGCTGTGATCAAAGTGATAGTCCGCAACAAGGGTGCCATAGGGCTCGCCACCAAACTGGCCGAATTCCTCTTCGTAGACTTTCTTGAAGATCGGAGACTGGTCCCAGGCAGTGCCTTTGAACTTGCGCAGGGTCTTGTGCATGTCCTTCTTCGAGATGTTCATCACGCGGATTTTCAGCATCTCGTCCGTTTCGGTATTGTTGACGAGATAGTGCAGGCCCCGCCACGCGCTTTCCATCTGCTGGAATTCCGCGTGATGCAGGATCAGGTTGACCTGTTCGGTCAGTTTCTTGTCGAGCTCCGCGACAATACCTTCGATGGAACGCAGCGCGTCATCGGAAATCAGGTTGGTGTTGTCGAGCGCCTGTTGTGCAAGCGTCTTGACGGCGGATTCGACGGCGGTTTTGGCCTGATCGGATTTCGGGCGAAACTCTTTTTGCAGCAGATCCTCAAATTCAGATGATCCAAATGCGGTGGCTTCACCACCGGCTTCCGCCTGGGCTTGTTCTTCAGCCATGTGTGTCTCCTATTCCTCGTCGCTTTCAGCCTTGGGTGCGGGCTGCGCAGCCAGTGTTTTCAACAGCGTCGGGTCGGTTATGATCTTGCTGATCAAATCCTCGGCTCCGGTCTTGCCGTCCATGTATGTCATCAGGTTCGAAAGCTGGGTGCGCGCCTCGAGCAATTCCTTGAGCGGCTCGACCTTGGCCGCGATTGCAGCGGGTGAAAAATCGTCCATGCTCTCAAAGGTGATATCCACGGCCAGGTTGCCTTCACCGGTCAGGGTGTTGGGAACGGTAAACGCCGCGCGGGGCTGCATCGACTTCATCCGGTCGTCGAAATTGTCGACGTCAATCTCGAGAAACTTGCGGTCCGCAACGGCAGGCTGCGGCGCTTCGGACTTGCCGGCAAGGTCGCTCATCACACCCATGACGAATGGCAACTGGACCTTTTTCTCAGCGCCATACAGCTCAACGTCGTATTCGATCTGAACCCTTGGTGCGCGATTTCGCGCAATGAATTTCTGTGAACTGTCCGCCATCTAGTGCTCCTTGGTATCCCTGTTTTACATTAATTCGCAGCATTCCCGAACAGAGGCTGCGTATCGGTTAATCGTTGTCGATGCCGCCCAGAATTTTCACATTGTCGAATTCGTTGGGTGCGATGTCCTGAATGATTGTCAGGAAATCGGCATTGACCAGCCGCTTTGCCCGCTCGAGCAATATCGGAACCGGACTGGATGGCTCGTGCTGGCGATAATAGCCGACAATCCGATCCAATGCATTCGTCACGTCGGAACGCGAGTTGATTGATCCGACGGCCCGCGTTGGTGCCGCCGACGTTGCTGCGGCTGCAGGCGCGTCCGCATCGCCATGGCTATCGTCCACTTGTATCGTCGGATCGTCAGCAGACGTGTATTCTCCCAAACGCCGCGCCATCTGGTCCAGCAGCTTGACCAGAGGGTCAAGTTCCGGTCCCCGACCCGGCGTCTTTTCGTCAAATACCGCGGAAATTGCCCGGATGTTTTCCGACGCGGTCTGGACGGCGGCCAGCGTTTCGGCCAGCACATCATCGTCCGTATCCTGAAAGGCCGCCGAGATCGCGGCGGTATCCGGCCCGGTCTCACCCTCCGGCAAGGCGATCTGACCCTCGGACACCTCGATGTCACGCATCGAGAAGCGCCCAAATCCGCGGCTCTCGGTCAGCGCGACCCGGCGCAGCGACCGATAGGCCAGTGACGGCCCCGCCATTCCGCCGGGTTGACCGCAGAGCCCCTGAATAGCGTTGACACGCATCGTCGGATCGTTGTCATCGTCTTCGTCAAGCTCGGGATGGCAGGTGTCCCAGAACTGTTCAACATGACCACGCAGGACCGTTGTCGCGTCGGCGTACCCTTTCAATCCCTCGATGTTCAGGATCGCGTCGGCCAGAAACACGCCGGCCCGCAGATCGTGGCTTTGTTCCAGCACCAGCAGAGCCTTCTTGATGACTTCGCGATAGTCCGGTTCGTGCCCCTCGGTTTTTGCATCGCCAACCTGTTGCTCCTCGATCGGCTGAGCGGCAAGTTCCATTTCGGTAAAGACGGTCTCGTACTCGAGGTTCTCACCGCTCGGAGAGTCATCACTCTTGGATTGTAAAAGGACTGCCGGGTCCATCGTGTCTCCCTTCGAAGCGGCACACACCCTGGCCGCGACTACACTTGAACCCATTCCTCGCTGCGTTTGCTGTAATGCAGTTCACACAACAGAAAAAAACATTTTCTTGACCCCAAGTCAGCCTTATCGTCTTCTTAAAGTCAATTGAATTTCCACGATTGATAGAGGGTTCAAGACCATGGCAGATCTGAAACTCGAAGGCGCCGAGCTGAAAAAGATGGTGAAGCTCGGAAAGAAGAAGGCTCTGTCGTTTGCCTTTTGCCCCGGATCAAAGAACGAACACACGTTTCTGATCGACCGCCGCAAGGGCCCTGAGATGCTTGGCAAGCTTGCCCGAAAAGAAGGCACCGGCAAGAAGGTCGCGTTCGGCACCTTCGAGGTCAAGGGGCGCGTCATGGAGATGACCTGCGGGCGGACGGTCCCGCAGATGGCGAAGACCGTCAAGAAGTACCTGAAGACCCAGAAAACGCTGGTCAATGTGGTGATCCTCGACGCCGACGGCAACACGCTGGAAAGCGATGTGGAAGATTTGCCCGCAGATCCCACGATGGAGGATACCCAAGCGGATCCGGCAGCAGCCGCAACCGAAGAGGAGCCGGCCGCCACGAGCGAGGATCAGGCCGGGGATTCCGCTCCCGCCGAAGACGCACCGGCAGACACCGAAGAGGCCCCGGTTGATGCCGCAGCGTTGGCAGCGCGCCTGAAAGCCCTGCAGCCCGCTATCGCCGCCGCTGGTGGAGATGTGGCGGACAAGCTGAAAAAGGTGATGACAGGCGCGGTCGCACAGATAAAATCTTCCGCATTCGAACAGGCAGACAAGACGGTTACCGCCCTGGAGAACGCTGTCGCCAAGCTGGGTCAAGACGTGGCCCCGGCAGCGGACACCGAAGCAGCAGAGGTTGCCACCGCACCCCAACCGGATTTTCGCGCACTGGCGGCCCGGGCAAAGGCGCTGCAGGAAACGATTTCCGCCATTGCAGAACCTGCAAAGGGCAAACTGATGACCGCGTTGTCCAGCGCTGCGCAGAACATCAAAGAGCGCAACCATGACGCCGCGGACGCGATACTGGGCAAGATCGAAAACGCCGTCAACAAGACGCTGGCCGCCGCGACCGACGCGACCGCTGCAGACGGCGACGCAAAAAAATGGGAAACCGCGTTGGCACGCCTGCAACCCGCCGTCGACAAGACGATGCAGGACAAGCGCGGCGATCTCGCGGCGATCAATCGGACCTTTGACTATGCCAAGGATCAGGCTGCGGATGGTAACTATGCAAGCGCCTTGAAGGCCGCGGCGAAGACCGCTGAGCTGCTCAAGCAGGCAGCCACGATGGAAACCACCGCGGCGGCGCAAGAGGCTGCTGACATCACACCCGAAGGGCTGGTGAAGCTGCGTGTGGCCTGGATCGAAACCCGCCTGGGGATAAAAGAGGAGATCGAGGGCCTGAAATCCGCGATCGACGACGCGACCAGGGACGTCGAGGGCATGGAAGAGGTGGCTTCCAAATCGAAGGTGCTGTTCGATTATGTTGCCGATATCGACACGAATCTCGAACAGACCCTGCAAAAGATGGCCGACGCAAAAGACGCGGAAAGCCGCGACGCCCTGAAAGGCGACGCAATGCAGATCGTGGAGACCTACAGGGGTGTTCTGGACTCTGAATTCTTCAAGGCCGTTGACGACAACGGATTTGTGAAAACCAGTATCCGAAGCACGGCGCTCAACTCGCTGCAACAGGTGAGTGCGGCCCTGGCGGCCTGACCTGAGCACTGCGGATCTTGACATCAAACGGAGGCGAACATGACCCCGCGAAAGACCCTGTTGGCTGCGGCTGCCCTGATGCTTGCCGGAACTTTGCCGGGCCTGGCGGAGACCGGGCGGATGACTGTGGAGTTGAACAAGGTCGAAGAGATCGATGGTGGCGGTTGCCGGGCGTTCTTTCTGTTTCGGAATGAAACCGCATCAAGCTTTGACGGCTTTGAGATGTCACTCGCCATCATGGACAAGAACGGGATCATCGACCGGCTCCTGTCGATAGACGCGGCACCCCTGCCGGTTGCGCGCACGACTCTGAAACTGTTTGAAATTCCGGATATGACCTGCGCCAACATCTCTGAAATCCTGCTGCATGAAATGACATCATGCAAACAGCAGAACGAAGACGAAATGGATTGTTTTCCGATCCTTGACCTGAACAGCAAGGCCAATGCTGTGCTGGTCAAATAGGCGATGCCAACGTCGTTTGAAGACCTCGGCGCTGGCGGCCCGATCATGGTGGTGCTGGCGCTGCTGTCGCTGCTGTCATGGGCGGTCATCGTGATCAAGACACTGCAACTCTGGCACAGCCGCTCTGGCGCGGCCATGCGTGGCGACGCCTTTGACAGGTGGCGGAGCGGTGAACGGCAAGAGGCACAAGCGGCAGTGGCGGCGGGCCGTTCACCGGCGGACCGGGTTACGAGCTATGCCATGCAGGCGCTGTCAGGCGGGTTTTCGGGGCCTGTTCTGCTGGCGGAACTCACCCGGCGCGGCAACGATGAAGTGTCACGGATGAACGGTCTGATCCGACTCCTGGAACTGATTGCCATGATCTCGCCCCTGCTCGGGCTTCTGGGCACGGTGCTGGGCATGATCCAGTCGTTTCAGGAACTGGAACTGGCACAGGGTGCCGCAAACGCATCGGTTCTGGCGGGTGGTATCTGGCAGGCGTTGCTGACGACGGCGGCGGGCTTGCTGGTCGCGATCCCGGCGGCGGTCGGGGCAGGCCTCTTGTCCGCCCGGATAGACGGCGCGGCGCAATCCATTGAAAGCGCGGTCGGCCAGTTGATGCTGGCCGAGGAGAACCCGGATATCTGACTGTCAGGAGAAGTCGGCCACATGGCAAACGAACTGGCATTGAGACGCGCGCGGCGGACCGGTCCGCTGATCTCGCTGGTGCCGATGATCGACGTCATGCTGATTTTGCTGGTCTTCTTCATGGTCACATCCACCTATCTGAACCTCGACATGATCCCGGCGGTCAAGCAACAGGACCGGGCAGGCCGCCAACAGAACCCGAATGGCGAAACTGTTCTGATCCGGTTGGCGGCGGATGGCGCTCCGGTTCTCAACGGCAAGCCACTTGCACCGGAAGCGTTTGCTACGCTGTTGCGTGAGCGCGTCAAAGCAAACCCCCTTACTCAGGTCCTGCTGCTGCCCTCGGGCGCGGCGACGACGCAATCGCTGATATCCGTTATGGATATCGCCACACGTGCAGGCGTCGAACGGTTGCAGGTCATCAGGCTGGAAGCGCGGCCATGAAGCTGAATCGCCCGACCCGAAACACGCAGTCCGAGACCATGATCGCGCTGATCGACGTGGTGTTTTTTCTGCTGGTGTTTTTCATGTTGATCGGCCGCATGGATGCCACCGCACCATTTGAAGTCTCGCCACCATTGGCAAGCAGTGGCCAAGACATGCCTGCAGGAGGCGCGACACTGGCCGTCGCGCAGGACGGGAGTCTTGCGATGGACAGTGTTTCAATTGAGCGATCTGAGCTTGAGGGTCTGATTACCGGGGCGCTGGCAGCTGACCGTGATCTCCGTTTGCAGATCAACGCACATCGCGACGCCGAATTGCGCCATGTATTGCCGCTCGTTGGCCTGGCCGAAACCCTGGGTGTTGGCGATGTCGTATTGGTCGTCACGCCGGAAACACGACAGGCGGGACCGTGACGGGCGGACTTGGCATTTGGGCTGTCGGGATCTGTGCATCGGCACTGGCAAACGCGGCGATTGGAACCGCCCTGTTGGTTGCCATGCGCCCGGAGCCTGTGGAACAACAGCAGTCGCCGCAAAGCGTGCTCGACGTGCAGGCCCATCAACTCAATCGTGACCGTGCGGTCGAACAGCAGCCAGAAGCTGACGCAGCCGACGCCGCTGAACCGAACAGCCCCACGGTGGACGCAGGGCACATTCCTCGTTCACAGGCCGTTGCAAGACGGCCCGTTCCGGCACGACTCTCGGAGCAGCCCCCACCGCACGTCACGCTTGGATCGGTACGGCCGTCCTCCGCGACCCAGACCCCGGCGCAACCCGAACCAAACAGGCTCGGATCGGCGCAAACACAGGGTATGATGCTTCCAGACCGCACAGTGTCCGCCCGCCCCGCTCCGGTCGTGCGGCCTGTTTCGTCGAACGCACTGCAAAGCAACGTTCCCGATGATATCAGCCTGCCAACTGTTGCGGCGGCGGCAACTGCAATCGGCACGGCAAAGCGCACCGCGATGGCGCTCCCGCAGGCATCTGGCAATGCCGATCCGGTAACGCCCATATCGCCGCCTTTGCAGCGCGCTGCGCCGATACTGTCGGAACCGGAAAAAATGACGGCTGCACTCGCCTACTCCGGTGCTGATGACGGTGAAGTCGATCCGGCATCGGTCGCCGCTTTTCAGAGCTTTGTCCACCCGGAGGACGCACCGTCACAGGGAACAACGGTGCGTGATGCCGTATCAGATCTTTTGGCGCAGGTGCCCTGTTCGCGACTGCAGGTCGAATTTGACCCGACGACCGCGATGCTTCGCGTCAACGGGCATATCCCGGAAGATGGCCTGCGCACCCCGGTGCTGAAGGCGTTGCAGACACAGATGGGCACCGATATCACTCTCTCGGATCACATCCTGATCCTGCCACGTCCGCAATGTGGCGCCCTGGCGGGAATCTCGAATGTTGGCCTGCCACAATCAACCGACCAGTTGACCAACCCGCTGCTGGTCGGAGCGGACACCCATGTCAGGGCGCTGAATTTCGTCAGGGAGGAGCGGCTGTATTTCAATCTTACCGCACCCGATTATGATGCCTACATCTATGTCGACTATTTTGATGCGGACGGAAACGTGTTGCACCTGTCTCCGAACGACCAGATCGCACAGCGGATGGTCCCCGCGAAATCCGACGTCCGTGTCGGAGCACGTTCACCCGAAGACGACGGCCTGCAGATTTTTGTCGGTCCGCCCTATGGGCAGGAGATTTCCGCAGCCTTTGCTGCCTCGGTCCCGCTTTATGATACACCGCGCCCATTGATCGAACCGGCGGCGGCCTATCTCGAGTGGCTCAAAGGCAAAGTGGCAACAGCCCGGCAGAACAACCCAGACTTCAAAGGGGAATGGGTCTATTTCTTTGTCACGACATCCGCCGACTGACCCAGGGGCGTTACTTGCACCCTGCTTCGGCCCAGTCTTTCAAATGTCGCTTCAACGCGCCCCCAAACGGATGTTTCTTGTCAAGCGAGCGTTCCATGTTCGCGCTCATATAGGCCCCCGCCTGAGTGCAGAGTCGATCCTGGGTCCATTGATGGCAGTTCGAACAGGTTTGATCTTTCCAATACGCCTCGGGCAGGCCTTCGACCGGCGGATAGAGAGGTGACATCTTGATGAGATCAGCAATGGAACGCCCCGAAACCGTCGGCAATTCGGATACCACCGCCGTCTCGAAAGTGATGGGCCCGGATGGAGCTGCGGGCGCTTTCGGAACCGGCGCTGCCGCAACTTCAGGTTCGGGCGTCACGCCCTCGCCCTGGGGATCATGACCCGCCTTTTCCTGAAGCGCGAGCACCTCGCCGCTTGCGAATTCGGCAAAAACACCTTCTGGATAGGCATCAAGATAGGCTTGATACGAGTCGATCGTTGCCGCAGCTTGCGCCATTTCGAACATCTTCTGTTCTTCTTCAGACGGACCTCTTGCAACTGTCGAAGGTTTCACCGCCTCTGGCTCCGAAAGCTCCCGTTCCATCAGGACAGACAGGAGCGCGCGCGCATCGCCGGCAAAGGTTCCGTCCGGGTAGCCGCGCAGAAACAGCATGATCTGAACCGGATCGCCCGAAGACTGGACCGAGTTCCACAATTGCAGTTCCTGCAATTGCGCGGGCGTCATTGGTGTCTCTTCGGCAAAGACAAAGTCGCTGGTCAATGATGATGAATCCCACGGCGTCTGCTGACCATTGGTCTTGTCGATGACATCGATGCGCACCTTCTTGAACATCTGTTCGATACGCAGACCCGGGGTGGTTATCTTGGACGCAAGCGCCTGTGTGAACGGGCTGTTGTCTTCCAGACCGTCCAACGCGACACCGCCGGGCGCCGTTGCATAGGCCAGAAACGTTCCGGTTGGGGCCTGCATTTCGGCAAGACCGTTGTCGTTGAACTCCGGAATGTCGATGAATGGGTTATTGCGGCAGGCATCGAGGATCATGATGTTCGTCTTGTTCCGAGCAGAAAACATCTGCCGCAGCACGGACTGCGCCTCGACCGCCATCAGGTCCAGATCAGCGGCATCTTCGAGCGCAACATCGACCGGCAATAGATAGTTGGTGCCATAAGACTGTACGCCGTGGCCCGCGTAGTAGAACAGGCCAGTCGCGTCCGACCCGGCCTTTCGCAGATCGCGACCGAACTGGGAAATTCCGCGCTTCATCTCGGATTGATCGCTATCGAGCAAGAGCGTCACCTTGAACTCGAGCCCCTCGAGCGCTTCCGCGATGAGGCGCGCGTCATGTGACGGATTGTCAAGCGGCGAAACTGTTTCGTAGTCCGAATTCCCAACGACAAGCGCCAGTCGTTCCTGCGCCAGGACAGGCGCGGCAACAAACAAGAGCAACAGACAGCAGACTCTAAAAACAATGCGCAAGGGCAATGATATCTTCCTGTTTCGGCACCGGAATTCCGGAGAGGATTATCTGGCGATTTCGCCGTGTCAAATTCGCGAATGCGCCTTTAATCATGCATTTTCAATAGAACTATCGCTTTTCTCCTTCAAGGGTGCAAGTTTCCTGTTACTCTGATCTCAGTGCCATCCAACCGTTTAGATTTTGTTAACTTTCGAGCAAGCAAGGACTGCCATGATACTCCAATTTGCCCGCAACACACTTGGTACCTGTCTACTGGGCATCTGGGTCATGCTGAGCGCCGCACCTGGCGTTGACGCACAAAGCACAGATCCGTTCGAGAATGGCTGGACGCTTGACACCGCGGCCTCTGAATTGCGGTTCATGTCCATCAAGAAGGGCAATCTTGCCGAAACCAACAAATTCGCGACGATCAGCGGCCTGATTACGCAAGAGGGCAAGGCCCAGGTCCGCGTGCTGATGGATTCGGTCGATACCAAAGTGGATTTGCGCAACGTGCGGATGCGGTTTCTGTTCTTTGAAACCTTTCTGCACCCCGAGGCGACCATCACCGTTGATCTTGACCCGGCACAGTTGACCGATCTTCACACGACCCGGCGCAAGATGATCGAAGTGGAATACACCGCTGCCGTGCACGGCGTAACGGTCACCAAGACCGCCGAGATCGCCGTCACCCTGATCAACAATGACCGTGTGGCGGTCTCGACCACCACACCCATTGCCGTCACCTTGGCAGAACATAACCTTGAGGCCGGTCGCCAAAAATTGCAGGACGCGGCGAACGTGGATATCGCGCCGCTCGGGATCGTCAGCTTTGACTTTGTGTTCGACCGCTCAAGCCCCGGCACGCCCCCGGATATGGCGACACTGACCAACGCGGTAGCGCCCGGTTCCGCCGCGCTCGAAACCAAGGGAAACCTTGATCGCGACGCCTGTGTCGGACGGTTTGAAATCCTCTCGCGCACCGGCAGCATCTATTTCACGACCGGTAACGCCAAGCTCGACAGCAAGAGTATTCCGTTGCTCGACAATCTCTATGACATTGTGAAGCGGTGCCCTGATCTTGCGATCGAAGTCGCTGGGCACACGGATTCCGACGGAAGTGACGTCGCGAACCAGCGGCTGAGCGAGCGGCGGGCGGCCTCCGTTGCGACTTATCTGCAATCCAAGGGCATTCCGGCATCACGGATGAAGGCCAGCGGATATGGTGAGACACAGCCTTTGGTCGCGAACACATCGCGCGAGAACAAGGCCAGGAACCGTCGAATCGAATTTTCGGTTATCAACTGAGCGGCCAGGCTGGTTCCGCGGGTGTCGGCTTAACCTCTGGATTGGCGGGGAAAGCGACTTGAATACGCGTGGCTTCACGTGATGTAAGCACCCTGACGGAACATGTGATCTTCGTCGTTCTCCCCCGATCAGTCAGAGGCTTTCCCGGATGACCGCTCAAATCGACAAACCCCGGGTTCTGGTGACCGGCAGCGCCGGGTTCATCGGCTTCCATCTGGCGCGTCTGTTGCTGGCCGAGGGCTTTCGCGTCCATGGCTGTGACGGGATGACAGAATATTATGATGTCACGCTCAAACAGCGCCGGCATCAGATTCTCCTGCAGGACCCGAACTTCACCGCCACCGAAGCCCTCTTGGAAAACAACAAAACCGTCGAGCAGGTGACGACCGGCTTCCGGCCGGACGTGATCGTTCACTTGGCCGCACAAGCGGGTGTGCGGTACTCTCTGGAGGCCCCACGCACGTACATCGAGAGCAATATCATCGGCACCTTCAATGTGATGGAGGCCGCGAGGAACCAGCAGGTCCGGCATCTGTTGATGGCTTCGACCTCCTCGATCTACGGCGCAAACGATGACATGCCGTTTCGCGAAACCGACAAGGCCGATTTGCAACTGACGATCTATGCCGCGACCAAGAAAGCCAATGAAAGCATGGCGCATTCCTATGCGCATCTCTGGAACATCCCGACGACAATGTTCCGTTTCTTTACAGTCTACGGGCCGTGGGGACGTCCGGATCTGGCCTATTTCAAATTCACGGAGGCCATCCTGAACGGCCGGCCGATCGACATCTATAATCATGGGGACATGTACCGCGACTTTACCTATGTCGATGATCTTGTGCGCGGAATTCGCCTGTTGATTGATGTGCCACCCGTGCGGCCGGACAACCCCGAGGACATCAAAGCCGGAGACAGCCTGTCACCCGTCGCCCCTTACCGCATTGTGAATATCGGAAACTCCCAAAAGGTGCGCTTGCTGGACTTCATCGAAGCCCTTGAAGACGCACTGGGGGTCAAGGCAGAGCGAAACTACATGGGCATGCAGAAGGGTGACGTCGCAGCCACCTGGGCGAATGCCGATCTGTTGCATGCGCTGACCGGATATTCGCCGCAGACCGACTATCGCGATGGTCTTCGGGCGTTCGTTGACTGGTATCGCGACTACGCCCGGTCTTGATGTCTGATACATGTCTGCCTCTGGTTCGCATCGATCTCTTCTGATCGGATGAGCGGTCCTTACCAATCCAAAAAACAACCGGCTCGCGCGCAGTAGAGGCCCTGCAACGTACGCTCCATTCACCGTAATTGGTCAATATCTGTCCTATTCGGTTCCCGAATTCAGACCCGTTTTCCAATCTCGGACCGAAAGGAGCCAGTGATGGCCAGACCCCGCAACCTAAAATCTCTCAAGGGTGCCGCTGAAGCCGCCTCGCTCGCAGTTTCAGAGATCCGCAAACCTATTGGCGGAGTTTGATCATGGAACCGAGCAACAGATTCCAAGCCGGTCGGTTTCACGCAGGCCGTTTCAGCGGGAGCGTCGCTGAAACCGATCAGGCGTCGTATTCGGTGTTCATCTCCGGTTTGAGCGACAACCCGACCTACGGGCCAACCGCCGAGATTGGCGTGCAACTTGTTGCGTCAGCACAGGGGTTTTCCGGTGCCGCGCCTGCGACCATCGCGTGGCAATGGCGAAACAGCCAGGGGGACATTCCCGGCGCAACCGATGCGACGTATGTTCCGGGCGTTCAGGATGATCTGGACGCCGTCTATCCGGTCGCGTTCCCGTCCGACACCTACCCCACCATGGCTGGTGCGGCATATGCCGTCCGGTTTGCCCCCCCGACAATCCAAACACCGCTTGACGACCTGAACGTTCTGGCAGGGAGCGGTGATGTCAACGTTGCGACGGACAGCGGATTTGCCGGTGAAAACCTGACCTATGCGCTTGCGGGCGATTTGTCCGGGCTGCAGATCGTTGCGAACAGCGGCCTTGCAACCGTCGCCACGAATGGCGGTGTGCAATCCGGTTCCGTCTCTGTTTCCGCCTCCAACAGCGGCGGGACCGTGACACAGGACTTTGTCGTTACAATTGGCGATGAGCCGTTCAACGTGGATATCGGCGGCCTGCAAAACGGCATCGCGACGATTGGCAGCACGGTGACCGCAGAGGTTGTCTGGTTCGTGCCCGAGGACGAGATCGCCCGTATCCGCTGGCGCAGAAATGGCAAGGTCATATCCGGCGAGCGGGACCCGAGCTATGTTGTTGATCCATCTATGGCAGGCAACGTCTTGTCCTGTACGGTTACGACGGTGAACAACGGTGCAAAGACATCGGACACCTTTCCTGTCAGCTAGAACCCAACAGCAATCGCCGTTCGGGGCGTGTCTCACTTTGGCTCTCAAGACCTCCCCTTGCGGTCGCAATTGCCACAGGCTTGTGCAGTGAGCGTCAAAGCCCCGGCACGTAAAGACTGGCACTGCCAAGACCGACACCTGATCCGCGCCGCCGAAAACGACTGCTCACCAGTCGCACGATTCTTGCCTGCCCGGTTCCAGGCTGCAAACACCGATCTTGCCTTGCGAAAGACGCGGGGCTTGGATGCCCTAAAATCGCGCTGCACCCAGTCAGCGATCTGCTCGTGACTCTGCCTGTGGCAGAAACCAACCCGAGCGAGGATCAGCTTTGAGTCGATATTGATGCCAGCACCGCGCAGAAACGCTGGCCCCTATCAATACATGTGGATCATCAGCCCGCCCCAGACGTCATAAGCTTTGTCTTCAGTGGTGGCTAGCGCAACGCCGCTGAGCGCATAGCAATTTCAAGATCCTTCGTTCGGTTCCTGATTTTCAGGCCCCCAGCCAGCCGCAGTGCGCAATTCCGAAGGAATGTTTGAGTACATCGCGGTGGTATCTGTCGTGGGAAACAGACGCCCGCCGACCCGTTACGACCAGAGTATGGTCAGAATCGTTTCCTGCATCAGAACAAGACTTGCCACCGTCTGGGCAATGAGTCTCTTGTCAGAGACGGAAAAGTATTGTTCCATTCAGATAAGATATAAGTTTCACTCAGTGAAATTCTGGCGGAACAAATCCGGCGGGACAATGGGGAATCTGAAACGCAAGATGCCAGCGATGCAAACCATTGACCGGGCCGCAGCGGTCCTGCGGGCGCTGTCCGGCGCGGATTCTCATGGAATTCGTCTGTCTGATGTCGCCGAGGCAACCGAGCTGGGCAAAAGCACCGTGTTGCGGTTGCTGGGTGCGCTCGGCGCAGTTGGCTATGTCGAATACGACGGCGATGCCAAGCGGTATCGCCTTGGCTACGGTCTGTTCGAATTGGGGATGTCGGCGCGTCGATTTCATCTGTTGGATCAGGCCAGAACCGTACTGGACCGACTTGCCGCAGCGACGGGTGATACGGTTTTCCTGTCCGTGCGCGACAGTGATCAGGCACTATGCGCCGACCGCCGCACCGGGTCCTATCCCATCCGCTCGCTGACCCTGTCAGTCGGAGACCGACGTCCGCTCGGCGTGGGGGCGGGGTCACTGGCTCTGCTGGCCTTTGAACGGGACGAAGAAATCAACAGGGTGCTTGAAAGCAGCAAACCCGAGCGCAAGTGTTTTGAACGCTTTGGCGACGCAGCGCTCAGAGCGATGATCGCGGCCACGCGCCGGGACGGATATTCCTTCAATGACGGACATATCGTCAATGCGATGAATGCCGTCGGGGTGCCGGTGTTGGATGACTCGGGCAGGGTCATCGCCGCGCTGTCCATTGCCGCCATCCGCGATCGTATGCAGGACCCACGCCGCGCCAAACTGGTCGCGCTGCTGCATGCTGAATCACGCGCCCTTGGGCGACGAAATACCGAAAGGACGACAGGTGCCGATGGATAACGCACACAACCTTGATCGCGAGCGCTTTGGTGCGGTGCTATCCCTGATGCATCGAATCCGAGCCTTTGAAGAGGCCGCGATTGCCGCCCAGAAGGACGGGCTGGTTCTGGGGGCGATTCACCCGTCAATCGGACAAGAGGCCGTTGCGGCGGGTGTCTGTGGCAACCTGCAACCCGCCGACCTGATGTTGTCGACCCATCGTGGCCATGGCCACACGCTGGCGAAAGGCGCGGATCCCCTGGCAATGATGCGCGAGCTGTTTGGCCGCGCAGGCGGGACCTGTGGCGGCAAGGGCGGGTCGATGCACATCGCCGACTTCGGGGTGGGTATGCTGGGCGCCAACGGAGTTGTCGGCGCGAACATTCCGATTGCGACCGGCGCCGCACATGGGTTGAAGCTGCAGGGCTCGCACCAGATCGTAACCTGCATTTTCGGCGACGGCGCGATCAACCGTGGTCCGTTTCTGGAGGGGCTCAACTGGGCGCGGGTGTTCGATTTGCCGGTTCTGTTTGTCTGCGAAGACAACGGATTCTCGGCTACCACCCGCACCCGAGAGATGACCGGAGGAGCCGGTGCGGCGGCACGTGCCGAGAGCATTGGCATTCCAGCAGTCGATTTGGATGGCAACGACGTCCTCGCCGTGGATGCGGCCGCCCGCAGCGCCATTGCCGACATCCGCGCCGGAAAGGGGCCGATGCTGCTGCACTGCCGCACCTATCGGATCGCCGGGCATACCGCTGTCGATCCCGCCACCTATCGCCCGGCGGAAGAGGTCGAGGCCCAACGCGGCAACTGCCCCATCACCCGGTTGGCCACGGCACTGGCACTGGCCGGCATGGACAAGGCCGACCTTCAAGTCGCCCACGATCGGGCCGTGGAGGAAATGAACGCCATCGCCGCCCAAGCGCAAGCGACCGATTGGCCCGATCCGATGGCCGCCTATTCCGATGTTCAGGATATGGGCGATCCGCGCGAGAGGGCATTCTGATGGCAAGTGACACCTACCTGAATGCTGGCCGTCGTGCGGTCCTTGAAGAAATGGAGCGCGACACAGCGGTCTGGGCACTGGGCGAGGATCTGGGCCGGGGCGGCGTCTTTGGCCAGTACCGGGGCCTGCAAGAGATGTTCGGGGCCGACAGGATTGCCGATACACCGATCTCCGAGGCCTGCATCATGGGGGCCGCTGTCGGGGCCGCAATGGCCGGCACGAGGCCAATCGTCGAAATGCGGTTCTCGGACTTTGCCCTCTGCGCGGTCGACGAACTGGTCAATCAGGCGGCCAAGGCGCGGTTCATGTTCGGTGGCCAGATGCGGGTGCCGATGGTGGTGCGCGAGCCGATCGGCATGTGGCGGTCCTCGGCAGCCCAACATTCGCAGTCGCTGGAATCGTGGTACACGCATATTCCCGGTCTGGTGGTGGTCGCCGCCGCGACGCCCGCAGACAATCTGGGGCTGCTCAAATCCGCGATCCGCAGCGATGATCCAGTGGTCTATCTCGAACACAAGAACCTCTGGGCGCTGGAAGGTGACCTGTCAAATGGCGAACATCTTGTGCCGCTCGGCAAGGCTGACATCGCGCGCGCCGGAGACGCCGCGACCATCGTGACATGGTCGGGCATGCGCCACGGTTGCCTGCGCGCCGCAGAGTCACTTGCGACAAAAGGGATCGAGGTCGAAGTCATCGATTTGCGCACCCTCTGGCCCTGGGACCGTGACGCCGTCTTTGCCTCGATCAAGCGCACCGGCCGCTTGCTCGTCGTGCAAGAGGCGGTGAGCGTATCGGGCTTTGGCGCGGAAATCGCCGCCAGTGTGGCCGAGGCGCTGCATCACGACCTCAAGGCACCGGTGCGCCGACTGGGTGCGCCCCGCATTCCCATCGCCTATGCCCCCGTGCTGGAGGATCGTGCGCGGGTCAGCGACCAAGCCATCATTGACGCGGTGCAGGGCCTAATGTCGCCCTGCCCTGCGGACTGAACCGGCGGCCTGTGCCGCCACGACATGAACGGGAGGACTGACATTGCAATTTCTCAAGACCATGATCGCCGCTGGTGCGGCTTTGGCCACGCTAGGGACCACGGGTGCCCATGCGCAGGATTACAAGGACGAATACCGCGTCTCGACCGTGGTGCCTGCGCCGTTTCCCTGGGGCATTGCCGCCGAGAAATGGGCGGAACTGACGGCCGAGCGGACGGACGGACGGATCAACCTGAAAATCTATCCCGGTGTGCAACTTGTGCAGGGTGACCAAACCCGTGAATTCACCGCGATCCGCCAGGGCGTGATCGACATGGCAGTCGGCTCGACCATCAACTGGTCGCCGCAGATTGTCGAACTCAACCTGTTCAGCTTGCCGTTCCTGATGCCAGACTACGCAGCCTTGGATTCGCTGACGCAGGGACCGGTGGGCGAGAAGATTTTCGAGATCATCGAGGCAAAGGGCGCGGTTCCTCTGGCCTGGGCCGAAAACGGGTTCCGCGAGGTGACAAACTCGAAAACCCCGATCCGCTCGCCTGCCGACATGAAGGGGTTGAAACTGCGCGTCGTCGGATCCCCGATCTACAACGACATGTTCACCGCAATGGGCGCAAACCCGACCCAGATGAGCTGGGCCGATGCACAACCGGCATTGACCACCGGCGCGGTCGACGGTCAGGAAAATCCGCTGACGATCTATTCGGTGCTGAACATGCATGAACTGGGCCAGACCAACGTGACCCTTTGGGGCTACGTCGCTGACCCGCTGATCTTTGTGGTCAATCCGGCGGTCTGGGAGAGCTTTACGCCCGAAGATCAGGACATTCTTCGCCAGGCGGCTGTGGATGCCGGTGCCTATGGTGTCGAGGTCGCGCGCAAAGGGCTGACAGGTGGCGACCAGACTCTGATCGATGATATCAGAGGACATGGGGTTGAAGTGGTCACACTGACCGACGAAGAACGTCAGGCCTTTGTCGATGTGACTCGTCCGGTCTATGACGCCTGGAAAGTAAAGATCGGCCCGGATCTTGTCGACATGGCCGAGCAATCCGTCGCCAACCGCTGATGTCGCGGACCGCCGGGCCTGACGGGGCCCGGCTACAAGGGAGGACGGGGCATGGAGCAGCAAGAACACGAACACGAAGCAGATACCGGAACCGAACACACCATCGTGCCGGTCCGGATTGAAGAAGCGCTCGGCGCGGCGGCAATGGCGCTGATCTGTCTGGTTTCCTTCGCAAACGTGATCGCACGATATGCCACCAACGTGTCGTTTGCCTTCACCGAAGAATACTCGGTCTTCCTGCTGGTCTTCATGACCTTCGTCGGGGCCTCGGCGGCCTTTGCCGGGAACGAACACATCCGCATCACGTTTTTCCTCGACCGTATGCCGCCGCTCTTGCAGCGCGTTTGCGAGGGGATCACCCTTTTGGCCACCACCCTGATGTTTTCGCTGATTGTCTATTATGGCGCGCGTGTCACCTATTCCGAATGGAAATGGGAGGAGACCACGCCGGGGCTCGGCAACCCGTCCTGGATCTATACCATCTGGATGCCGATCCTTTGCATCGCCATTCTGTTGCGGGTGTCGGGACGGGCCTGGGCCAGGTACCGCAAGGCCCGCGCGGCATGATACTTGCCAATGTTCTGCTGCTGACGGTCTTTGTCGGGCTGATGATCATCGGCACCCCGATCGCCGTCGCTCTCGGGTTGGGGGGGGCCGTCGGTGTCTGGCTGGGATTGGACGCAGCCGCGCTTGGCATGATCGGCCCCAATACCTATGCTGCGGTGGCCAAGTATCCATTGATCGCGATCCCGCTCTTCATCCTGACCGGGGCCATGTTCGAACGCTCGGGCGTTGCGGCGCGGCTGGTTGAATTCGCGCAATCGATGATCGGGCCACGCCGGGGCGGCCTGGCGCTTGTGGCTATTCTCGTCTGCATGATCATGGGCGGCATGTCCGGCTCCGGACCTGCCGATGCCGCCGCGGTTGCCACCGTGATGCTGCCCTCGATGGTCAAGGCCGGTTATCCCCGTCCGTTCACTGCCAGTGTCATTGCGGCCAGTGCCTCGACCGCGATCCTGATCCCGCCGTCTATCGCGATGATCGTCTACTCGGTGATCATTCCGGGCCTGGACCTGCGCGCCCTTTTCGCCGCAGGCATGATCCCTGGCCTGCTGCTGGGTCTTGCCGTGGCCGTGCCGACGTTGATCCTGAGCCGACGCAATGATTTCGGCGCGGATGAACAGCCCGAGCGCCCGCCTTTCTGGCCCAGCCTGCGCCGCGCCCTGCCCGGCCTGATGGCGCCGGTGATCATTCTGGGGGGGCTGCGCTCTGGCCTGTTCACCCCGACAGAGACTGCAGTTGTCGCGGTGTTCTACGGGTTGTTCGTCGGCACCGTCCTCTATCGCACGATGGGCTGGCGCGACGTCTATGACGTGCTGGCCGAAAGCGCCAAGATATCAGGTGTGCTGATGCTGATCCTGTCGCTTGCGGGCCTGTTCGCATGGGCCGGATCGACCATGGGCGCCTTTTCCGCCACAGCCGAACTGATCCTTGGGGTCAGCGACAACCAGTGGGTCATCCTGTTCCTGGTCATGGCGGTCCTGCTGTTGGCGGGCATGGTGCTTGACGGGGTATCAATCTATCTGATCACGCTGCCACTGCTGATCCCGATCATCAACGCCTTTGAGTGGTCCTACGTCTGGTTCGGCGTGGTCATGGCCATCAACATCGCCATGGGCCAGTTCACGCCCCCGGTCGCCGTCAACCTGATGGTCACGGCCAAGATCGCCGGCGTGCCGCTGGAATCCACCTTTCGCTGGGTCGGCTGGCTGCTGTTGGCGATGGCCGTAGCGCTGGCCCTCATCATCATATTTCCCGAAATCGCGCTCTGGCTGCCCCGGCTGCTGGGCTATCGCATCACCTGATCCGAGGACGACATGACAGACTCCAATGAAATGACCGGAGGCGAAGCCCTCGCCCGTACCCTGCTGGCGCACGAAGCCGGGCCGATATTCGGCATGGGGGGCTTTCAGCTGTTGCCCTTCTATGATGCGGCGCGTCGTCTGGGGCTGAACCACCATCTGATCAACGACGAACGCTGCGGAACCTTTGCCGCCGATGCCTATGCCAAGGTGTCCGGTCGCGTAGGGTTGGTCGACGCCACGCTCGGGCCAGGGGCCACGAACCTTGTGACCGGGCTGGTCGAGGCGCTGAACGCGGGCTCGCCCATCGTCGCCATCGTGGGAGACACGCACCGCGACCACAGTTGGAAGAACATGACGCAGGAGACCAATCAGGCCGACATCCTGCGCCCTGCCTCCAAAGAGGTGATCCGTGTCGAGGCGGTGCACCGCATCCCCGAATTGCTGCGCCGGGCCTTTCAGGTTGCGACCACAGGCCGACCAGGGCCGGTGGTTCTGATCGTGCCCGAGGATGTCTGTCACGGCACCCACGGGTTTGACGACGCGGATTTCGACTGCGACCCGCGCTATCAATCCGCCCCGGCCCTGCGCTGTCGGCCCGAGGCCGAAGCGCTGGCACGGGCCGCCGCGATGCTGTCCGCGGCGGAACGCCCGCTGATCCTGGCAGGTGGCGGCGTGCACATTTCGCAAGCTGCCGAAGTCTTAGCCGAACTGGCCGAAAGCGCGCAGATCCCGGTTGCCCACACCATGAGCGGCAAGGGCGCGATCGCCTGCACCAGCCCACTCTCCGCCGGGTTGTTCGGCCGTTATGACCGCATCGCCAACGGCCTGATCGAAGACAGCGATTGCCTGCTGGTCGTGGGTTGCAAGCTGGGCGAAATCGCCACCAAGCGGTACACGGTTCCGGCACCCGGCAAGACGATGATCCATCTGGATTGCGTCGCCGAAGAAATCGGGCGGACCTATGCCCCCGAACTGCCACTCTGGGGTGACGCGCGCGAAGGGCTGCGCGATCTTGCCGATGCTCTGGAAGATCAGGCAATACCTGATGCGCGCCAGACGTGGTGCGATGACGTCGTGACCCGAATGGATGAATGGCGCGAGATGGCCCGTCCCCGGCTTGAAAGCGACGAGGTGCCGGTATCCATGGGCCGGATGGTGGGCGAATTGAACCAGCACCTGCCCGACGATGCCATCCTGATCGCAGATGGTGGTTTTGCCGCGCATTGGGGCGGTTTGATGTATGACAGCCGCCGCGCCGGACGGGGGTTTGTGCCAGACCGGGGGTTTGCCTCGATCGGCTACGGTCTGCCCGGCGCAATCGGGGCCTGCATGGCGGCACCGGAGCGCGCCGTGGTGGCAATCACCGGCGATGGCGGGTTCAACATGGTTCTGGGCGAGATCGAAACCGCGCGTCGATTGGGCATCGCTCCCACGATCATCGTCGTGAACAACGCCGCCTCGGGATACGTCAAGGCGTTGCAGCACCTGATGTATGGCGCGGGCAATTACCAGTCGTCGGATCTGGAAGAGACCAACTATGCCAAGGTCGCGGATGCGATGGGCTGTCTCGGGCTGCGTGTGGAAACACCCGATGCGTTCGCCGGGGCACTGCAACAGGCATTGGGGGAAACCGGGCGTCCTGCGGTGCTCGACGTGGTGGTCACGCGCGATGCAGGCAAGATGCTGCCCGCCGCAGACAGCCGCGCCGTCAAGGTGAACAAGGGTGACCGGATTGCCTGATACGTTTCTGGCTGACAGCGTTTCGAAACTCGGCCCCGACTGCGTGGGTCGGGTCGTTGTCACCGGCTCACACGGCGGGATCTATGCCGCCTATCTCGCCTGTAAGGCCGATGTACGCGCCGCGATCTTTCACGACGCCGGCGTCGGATTGGATCGCGCCGGGATTGGCGGGCTGGACTGGCTCGCCGCGCAGGGTATGGCGGCGGCGGCGGTCGATCATACCAGCGCCGCCATTGGCCAGGCCACACAGGTACTTGGGCGTGGCATCATTTCCCATGCCAACGCGCCTGCCGCAGCACATGGCGTCACCGCCGGGATGCCGTGTCGCGCGGCGGGAGAGCTCCTTCAGGCCGCGGAAATGCCAATGGGCAGCTGCCCCGAGGTGCGGGAAGGCCGGGACGAGATCACCCCGCCACAGGCCACGCGCCGGTTGATCCTCGTCGATTCCGCCAGCCTCGTGGTTCCCGACGACGCCGGTCATGTGATTGTTACCGGCTCGCATGGGGCGCTGTTTGGCAGCGATCCTGCCAATGCGCTCAAGGCAGATGGGTATCTCGCGCTGTTCAATGACGCTGGCGGGACGGCCACATCGCGCCTGCCGGTGTTGCAGGATCGAAGTATCGCTGCGGCGACCGTCGCGGCCAGTTCTGCACGGATCGGAGAGGCCCGGTCCACATGGCAGGATGGGATCATTTCGGCGTTGAATGACACCGCTGCCGCAAGCGGCGCAAGAGCGGGGATGCCAGCGCGAGATCTGATCGCACTGGCCCTGACGCAGTAATCGAACCCGCGCCGCAAAGCACGCGGGCGCTTGATCAGCCTCTATTTGCGCGCGCGGGCAATCGCGATCATTTCCACGGCCATGCCAGCGCGCGCCAACCGCACACCGCCGGTCGCACGCGCCGGAGGATTGTCGCGGTCGACCCATTGATCCCAAACCTCGTTCATCGTGCCGATATCGCCAATATCATTGAGCCAGACCTGAACCGATGCAAGATCAGCCTTGGTACACCCCAATTCACCGAGCACCCGGTCAATATTGGCCAGCACCTGCCGGGTCTGGGTGGCAACATCTGCCGTGAGATCGTCCGGCACCTGCCCGGCGAGAAATATGATGTCGCCAATCTGTGCCGCCGCACTCATGCGGGGGCCGGGGGCGTGGCGTGTGATTGTCATTGCTGTCTCCAGTCAGTCATTGTCAGTGGTGGCCGCACCCGCCCCCGCGCGCGACGCATCCGACGCCGGGACAGTGGTGCGCAGTGCGTAGTCCTGCAGGCGACGAAGGGTATCCTTGTCGATGATGCAGGCGGTTTTGGACGGGGTGACGGGATCCTGTGGAACGGCTTCGCTCGACAGCGTCAGATCGCGGCGGTCCGAACAGGCGGCAATGTCTCCCCACACTGCGCCAGTTGGGTCCACGGAACAGGTGTCGCCTTCCGAGGTCAGATGCACAGCGGTGCCGGTGGCGTTCGCAAGCGCGTGCACGAACGGCAGCAGCAGCAGAGGATGCGCCACGTTGGTGATAGAAAGTGGTCCCGACGCAATATCAGCTTGTCCAAGACCCCTGAAATCCGAAAGCGCGGTCCCTGCTGCCAGCGGGCAGAGATGCGCGCCCTTTGCCCGCCAGATGCGGTCGTCCACATCGGGTGACAGGGATGCGAGATCGCCGTCGCCGTAGAGGTCAAGCAGAGCCAGCAGCGTGGATGCGCCATCAAGCCCGCGAACCTCCAGCCAGGTTGCCGCATAGCCGGCTTCCTCAGCCATGCCCCAGCTGAGCCCAGCACCGCGCGCGGCCTTGAGCGAAAGCGCCTCGATCTCGGCACAGGAGAGCGCGCCGCCCGCGACGGTCTCTACCGGGCTGCCCGACATGGTCGGATCGTTCGGCGTCTGTGTCATTGCACAACCCTCCAGTTCAGATCGCTGGGATAGACCTGATCCTGAAACAGGCTGATGCGAACCCATTTGTCCGATCTCGGATCAAACCGGCTGGCCCCAAAGAACGCAAGCTTGCACCGCATCAGATCGATCGGCAGCGTGGTGTCGGCAATCAGGTTGTCGCGCACTTCGCTATAGGGATAGGTTCCGCACCGCTGCGCCCGGCGGGTCATATACCGCTGATCCGGGTTGGCGAGCAGGAATTCCGCAACCAATTGCTCTTCGTTCCAATCGGCCAGTGCCACGTGCAACTCCTGCGCCAGACGTCCGGTGCAAAGCGGTTGCTCCAGGTCCTGTCCAAACTCGGTGTTCCGGTTGCCCAGACGCGGTTCCAGCTTTTCCTCGGAGACATACCAGAAGCGCGCGCAATTGGCCGGATCGGCAAAGTCGATGCAGAGTGCCCAATCATAGCGGTCTTCCAGAACCCGCCGCAGTGTGCCGACTTTCATCGTCCCGTCGATGGCGAAACTGGCCGTTTCATTGGCACTCATGCCGCTGCACAGATCATCCACCAGTTCACCATGCGGCTCCAGCATCGCGGCAAGCAGGGCTTCCTGTCCTTCAAGCGACAGGGTGCCCTCCCCCCAGGTCCAAAGCGCATCCCAAGGGTGATCTTCGGTCATCGGCCATGCCGAAAGATGGGTGTCGACGGTTTCCAGATCGTTGCGCAAGGCGGACAGCTTTCCGATCTGGATCGGATGCTCCGATCGCCAGTACGCGGCGTTCTCACGGGCGGCCTGGACCGCTGCCTTCAGCCCGGCAACGGCGTCGGGCGTTGCGTCAGGCTGGGCGCGGACACGGGCCAGCGCTTCTTCGCGCGCCATCATCCAGTTGTTCAGCAGAACCGGGTGGCGCACCAGATACGGCGCCATGCCCAGACCGGTGGAATTGCCGACACCCAACGCGTGTTTGATCGCGGAGTCCAACGGAACAGCAGCGTCGCCACCCCGGACTCGCGCCATGTGCTCTACAATGTCGATGGTGAACTGGCGGGTCAGCCAGACCGACAGCATTTCGGCCTGAAACGGGATCGACAGTTCCGCACGGTCGGCAACAAGGGCATAGTCGGAGGCACCAAACTTGCCTGACCCGTAAACCGCCGTGGTCCGCATCAGATAGCCCACCGCATCAATCTCGGCAATGTCAGGCTGCTGGCCTGCGGCAAGGCACTCGACAACATGGGAAAACAGGCGCACCGATCGGTTGGCCCGACTCAGCGACAGTTCGCGCGGGCTGATGCGGCCGGCCTCCTGAAGCGGAACATTGGCCTCGAGCCGATCAAGATCGGCAGCGTCCGGCGTGCCGTCAAACAGCGTGAATGTCGCGTCCCATGCGGTTGCGATGACCCGGTCCGACCGCATCTCCGGCGGCAGGTCATGGGCAAAGGCCACGAGGCTATAGGTCCGCTCCGGGCCGATGGCGCGATAGACTGCGCGCCCGACGCCCTTGTCGTCCATCTGCCAGACCGACCGTTCAAAGCGCCAGTCGCCACCGGTCATGCGGCGCAGCAGGTGGCGCAGGAACGAAAGCCGTGTCGGGTGGGCGCTGCCCATACGTGCAAGGGTCATGACCGTGGCGGGGCTGCGGCGGAATTTCTCTGTCTCGGGATTTGATTTGAGGGTGGCGCCGATCATTGGATGAGCCTTCCTGTTGACGGGATCGAGGGTGCAGACGCGGGCAATTCAAATCGCCCGCGTCCGAGGATAGCCTACTTGCGACCCAAAACCAGGGTAATGCGCAACGCATCCCAAAGCGATGGCAGCAGGATCAGCGAAACCGGGACCGCCGTGATCACGATAAAGCTCTGCAGCTTGCCGATACCACCGGCACCGGTCGAGATCAGGATCAGGGCCATGATACCCATCATGATGCCCCAGAAGCTGCGCAGCGGTACCGAAGGTTCACCCGACGACATCGATGTGGCGATGACATAGCTCATCGAGTCGCTGGTGGTGGCCACAAAGATCAGCGTCAACACCAGGAACAGCACGGACAGCAGGAAGCCCATGGGCATCGCCTGGGTGATCGCCAGCAACCCGGCGGGCAGGTTGAAGCCTTCGAACGGTCCCGAAATCGTGCCCGCAGTCAATTGCTCGAACGCGATGCCCGAACCGCCGATGATGGTGAACCAGAAGTTCGTCACGATCGGTGCAATCAGCGAGAGCATGATGATGATCGAACGGATCGAACGGCCGCGGCTGACGCGGGCAATAAAGATTGCCATCAGCGGACCATAGCCCATGAACCAGCCCCAAAAGAACACGGTCCACCAGCCCAGCCAGCCGGGTTCGCCAAAGAGACCCGCCTCGCCACGGTACAACGACAAATCAAAGAAGTTCGACAGGTAAACACCCATGCCACCCGCAAAGCCGTCAAAGATAAAGAACGTCGGCCCGGCAACCAGCATGAAGGCAAGCAAGACGAAGGCCAGGATCACGTTGACCTGGGACAGCAGCTGAATGCCTTTTGACAGACCCGAGATTGCCGAGATCGTGTAGATGCCCGCAAGAAACAGGATCACGACGGTCTGGGTTGCAAAACTGTCAGGAATGCCAAACAGCGCGTTCAGACCATAGGACATCTGCAATCCGAGAAAGCCGATCGGGCCAACCGTTCCGGCGACGACCGCAATGATGCAACAGGCATCGGCAATCAGACCGATCGGGCCATGGATCGCACGATCTCCGAACACCGGATACAACAGGGTGCGCGGTGCCAGTGGCAAGCCCTTGTCATAGTGATAGTGCATCAGCATCACGGTGGTCAGCGATCCTAGGATTGCCCAGGCCAGAAAACCCCAGTGCAGATAGCTTTGCGCCAGCGCGGCATAGGCACCGGCCTGCGGATCGGCGCTCAGGTCACCGAACAATGGCGGGGAGGACAGATAGTGGGCAATCGGCTCGCCTGCAGCCCAGAACACGCCACCACCGGCCAGCAAGGTACACATGATCATCGAGCCCCACTGGAACGCGTTAAACTCGGGCGTGGCGAGGCCACCCATCACCGTCTTGCCACCCGGCAGAATGCAGAGCACCAGACCGATGAGAAAGGTCGACAACAGCAGGACCTGCCAGTAGAGGCCGAAATAAGTCGCCGAAAAGTTAAAGCCCCAATCGACCATCGCCGAAAGCGTGTCGATGCTGACCAGCGCCAGCAGGCAGAACAATATGATGAAGCCGCCAGTCGCGGCAAACAGCGGTTTGTTGACGTTCGCAAGCCATCCGGCTTGGGCCGTCGTATCGGGTGTGTCGGTCATGGTTTCCTCCCTGATCGATATTATGTTTCCGCGCGGGTCATTCCGCAGCGCGGTCGTTCCTCTTGCCGGCGGCATCTTGCGGGCCAAAGCTCTTTTCAAAAAAGGTCAGCCAGTTGTCGCCCATGACCTTTGCAATCACCGCGTCTCCCATCCCGGTGACCCGAAGGCCGTCGGCGATGCTCCCGAAGTCGCGGTTGTCGTGAAACCAGCTGGGCATCTCGGGAAAGCCGGGCGCATCTGCACTGCCTTCGCCAAAGTCCACGGTCTTGCTCCAGCGGCCGGTTCGCATCCATTCGACGATGGAATCCGGTTGGTCCTGGCACAGGTCGGTGCCAATCCCGACATGATCTTCGCCCATCAGGTCGATGGTCCGCGCGATCATGTCCGCGAAACTCTGCACAGTGCAGGCAGTGCCGTCCTTGAGGTGGTGCGGATAGACCGAGAATCCCAGCATCCCACCACTTTCGCCAAGCGCACGCAGCAGATCGTCGGATTTGTTGCGCAGCGCCGGGTGCCAGCTGTGCGGATTTGCGTGCGTGATGGCGATGGGGCGCGACGAATGCTCGATTGCGTGAAAGGTCGAGCGACTGCCTGAATGGCTCATATCCACCACCAGTCCGACGCGGTTCATCTCGCGCACAACTTCCTTGCCCATGCGCGTCAGGCCGATGTCTTCGGCTTCGTAACAACCGGTCGCCAGCAGCGACTGGTTGTTGTAGGTCAGCTGCATGAACCGCAGTCCAAGCGTGTGCATGATCTCGACCAGGCCGATATCGTCCTCGATGCAGGATGGATTCTGCGAGCCGAAAAAGATCGCCGTGCGCCCGGTTGCGCGCGCCAGCGTGACATCGGCGGCCGTCCGGCCCTGAAAGATCAGGTCGGGGAACTGCTCGAACCAGCGGTTCCATTTCTCGATCTGCAGAACTGTCTCGCGAAAGGTCTCGTGATAGGTGATGGTGACGTGAACTGCGTCCACGCCCCCTGCTCTCATCTGGCGAAATATCTTTTCGGACCAGTTGGCATATTGCAGCCCGTCAATCAGCATGCTCATTGAGGTGTTCCCGCAGCAACATAGGCTGTTTTCACCGAGGTGTAGAATTCGGCGGCATAGCGGCCCTGTTCACGCGGACCAAAGGACGATGACCCCCGACCGCCAAACGGCACATGATAGTCGGTGCCCGCCGTCGGCAGGTTGACCATCACACAGCCAGCACGCATCGACGCACGGAAATGCGAGGCCCGCGCCAGCGAGCGTGTCATGATCCCGGCGGTCAGTCCGAATTCGGTGTCATTGGCGATTGAGAGGGCTTCGTCATAGCTGCCCGCTTTCATCACGCAGGTGATCGGCGCGAACATCTCTTCGCGGTTGATGCGCATGTCGTTCCGGGTGCCGGCAAAGACGGCGGGCGCCATGTAGTATCCTTCGGTCGGGCGTTCCAGCCGATCACCACCGCACAACAGCTCGGCACCTTCAGATTTGCCGATCCCGACATAGTCGAGGTTCTGGTTGAGCTGGCTTTCGCTGACCACGGGGCCGATCTGGGTGCCATCTTCGAGCGCATGGCCAACCTTCAATGCCTGCGCGGCAGCAACCAGCTTTTCGACAAAGGCGTCATGGATCGCCTCGTGGACGATCAGCCTGCTGGCGGCGGTGCATTTCTGGCCGGTGCCCCCAAAGGCCGAACCTGCCGCATGGGCGACGGCCAGATCGAGATCGGCGTCGTCCATAATCAGCATCGGGTTCTTTGATCCCATCTCCATCTGCACCTTGGTCATGTTGACGATTGCCGAGGCCGCAATGCCGCGTCCGACGGGAACCGACCCGGTAAAGCTGATGGCGTCTACACCACGGCTTTCAACAAGGCGCTGGCCGACTTCGCGTCCGGCACCGCTCACCAGGTTGAACAACCCCTTTGGGATGTCCTGGCGGGCAATGATCTCGGTCAGGGCAACGGCGCTGGCCGGTGTTACATTGGCCGGTTTCCAGACCACGGCATTGCCAAAGGCCAGCGCTGGCGCGATTTTCCACGCAGGCGTCGCCACAGGGAAGTTCCACGGGCTGATGATCGCCACCACACCCACAGGCTCGCGGCGCACATCAATCTCGATACCGGGGCGCACGCTTTCCGCCAGATCGCCCTGGTTGCGCAGCACTTCGGCGGCGAAATAGGTAAAGAACTGTCCCGCGCGGTACACTTCACCCTTGCCCTCGGCCATCGGCTTGCCTTCTTCGCGGGCGACCATGCGTCCGATCTCTTCGGCGCGCGCCATCAGTTCGGTGCCGATTGCCATCAAGACATCATGGCGCTTTTGCACCCCGGCAGCCCACCAGATCGGTTGCGCGCGGCGCGCGGCATCCAGCGCCATATCAAGCTGATCTGCGCTGGCCTGCGCGTACAGGCCGATCACATCGCTGATATCGGACGGGTTGCGGTTTTCGATGGTCGAAACGCCTGCCTGCCAAGCGCCATCGACATAGATTTCGGTCCGGTTGGTCATAGAATCGCCCCTTCTTGGTTGTGGTGACCATAGACATCGAGTTTGATTTCAATCAATCTGGAAGTATTGAAACTTGCTTCAGGAAAACTGAAATATGATCAAGCTGGAAATGCTTCGGGTGTTTCGCATTGTCGCGGAACAGGGCAACCTGAGTGGTGCGGCGAAAGAACTGGGGCGGACACCCTCGGCGGTGTCGATGATGCTCGCGCAACTCGAAGACCACATCGGCGCACCGCTCTTCGAAACCGACCGCAAGAACCGGCTGACGACGCTGGGCCGTCTTGTCTTCGAAGAAAGCAACCGGGCCACCGATGCCTTTGCCCGCAGCCTTGATGCGATAGAGCGGCACCGCAAGTCGAATGCCGGAACCGTGCGCATCGCGACCGTGCCCTCGGCGACGGTGACGCTTCTCCCTGAAATGGTGATGAGCTTTCGTGTGAGCTATCCCGATGTGCGGTTGGAAATCAGCGACGTCGATTCAGCGGCCGTACATCGCAGGATCAGGTATGAAGAGGCGGACATCGGGATCGTTTCGGCATTTGCCGATGACGGCCTGACCAATGACGCCAGCGTAATCATGTACGACGATCTTGGCATTGTCAGCCGCGCAGACGGGGAAATCGCCCGCGCGGCCCGATCAGGCGCGGAACACCTTGGTTGGGACATTCTGGAAAGGGAGTCCCTGATCGCAAATCCGTTGTGCCAGATGGTTGGCGATCCCGCCGTCCAGAGATTGCTATTGACCTGTACCCTGGAGGCGCGAAACACCACCGCGCTTCTGTCGTTTGTCAGGCGCGGCCTTGGCGCGACCATCCTGCCGCATTCCACGATCAAGGAACAATCCCAAGAACTCGCGTTTTTCGCCCCGCCGGATTTGCCCGTTCGCCGCGCCTTGCTCAAGATCGCAAACCCGGAGCGTACTCTGAATCCCGCAGCAATGGCATTTTGGAACAGGCTCGTGGTGTGAGAGGCGTTCTCTGGTATCCGGATGCGAAGGTATTGCGATGCTTTGAATTGATCGCGCATTTTGGCATTGACCTATCGGAAACGACCACCCGTTCGGTCAGCGCAGACAATCAGGGACCCCCGAAACCTCCGGCTGAAAGGCCGCACTGATCGACAAATGGCCGTCTTGCTGCCCTCCCGCTCAGCTGACGGTGTAATGCATCAGAATGGCAATGTCCCTGACCAGATCCGCGCGGATCCGCGGCACATCCGTTCCGCCCACATCCACCGTCGTCCTGAGTCCCGCTGGAAGGGCCGAGACCGCTGCGGAGGGGGTGCTCAGGCTCCAGGTTTCTGCTGTCGACAGTGTGCCCAGCTTGTTGGTGAACTCCGCGTGCGGCAGCCCCCCAAAGGCCCCGCCCGCCGCAAGCAGATCCTGCGCCTGCGTCGCGCCGCCCGCGCGCTGCAGCGTCAGGGCAAACGGCGCGCCATTTTCATGCAGCATCGGGTCGGTCAGTTCCAGCACCATCGTGACATTGTCGATGTCGATCGTCCGTCCCCGGAACACATAGGGAAGGTGATCGACCGACAGTTCGAACTCTGCGGCATGATCATTTGCCCCGGCAGGATGTAGGAAATGATGCAGCACGGTGCCGAAATCCCGTCGCAGCTGGAACAGGCGATACAAACCCGTGGCAGCGGTAGCGTTCACGATCTCGCCCAGACGCGTATCAAGCGCCGCGATGACAGGTGCTGCAACCGCCTGTCCGCCCTCGCGCGCGGTGTAGGCGATCTTCAGAACCACATCAGAAATGCTGTCATAGTCAAATCCGCGGAATGGATCCGCAAGTTCGATCCGCCAGCGCGAAACCGCACCGGCACCCTCAAACGGCAAATAGCGTTCGTCCTGGTAACTGAGCTGGAACAGCCCGGCATCATCACGCCCCGAACTGATCGCAACAGACTGAATGCCGCCCGTGTTGACGATGAAGTTCGCATCATTCGGCCCCGCATAGGGCTGATCGGCATTCACCGAATTGCGCCGGATGCGGTTCTGCAAGAGCGTCAGCGTCGCGTTCACACCGGAATAGGGACCGGTGACACAGGGCACCGTCACGCCGACCGACTTTAACCGGCGCAGATAATGTGACGGGTGATCGAGGTTGAAGAACGCCTCCGGTACTTCGAACTCACACCGTCCGGTCTGGCGCAATTGGATCAGCGCCGCAGGATCGATCTGAGCGAGCGAGCAATGGCGTGTCAGTTCGAATTCGCGGCGGTTCTGCTCGCGATAGGCGGTCTCCATGCGGCGCAGGTCAAGCTGCAGTTTCTCGCCGGCCACCAGCCCCTTTCGAAGCCCGGTCCAGTGACCGAACCCGACGAAACTGGCATCGCTGTCGGCCAGTTCATGCTGGAACGCCCGCTCGGCCCGCTTCGCAAGATCGTAGGCAAGCTGGTAAGTTTGAAAATAGAGTCCCGAAACCTGCTTCACCATCCAGCTGTAGAGATCGCGGTTGGTGAACTTGTCGCGCATGAACCGATGGATTTCCTGGCTCTGCTCGATCTGCTGTTCCTGGTTTTCCAGTTCGCGCTCGGCGACGGCAAGGCGCACCTCGGCCCCGGCGATCTGGATTTCCATGTTCTGCGCGTCGAATCCCGCTTGTGCTGCGGAAAAATCCCACTCCTCCTGCCGGCGGTCATAGGTCGCGCGGATCGAAGCGCGTTGGGCGTTGTTGCGCGTGGACGAGGCCACAGCACCGAGGATCTGCGACGCCAGCGAAGCCGCCTTGGACAGGTTCGCGCCGCCAAACTGGACTTTCACGGTCGGCGAGGAGAACCCGCCCTCCGCCCCGACATCGAACTCGGGGATCGCGGCGAGCGCCGATGCGACGAGCGAGGTTGCCCGGCTGACTTCGTCGAACGTGTCCGCCAACTCGAGCTTTGACATATGCAGGGTTTCGTTGGGGATGCGCGGATTGCGGGTTTCGTGGAAATTCTTGCGGAATTCTATGCCCTCGAGGTTGTTTCTCAGCCCTGACAGGGCTTCTTTCGCCTCGTCGATCCGAAGCCTGCGCACCGCACGAACAGATTTCAGCACGACCTCTTCATGACGCTGGCGCAAGAGCGCCAGATCTTCTCCGTCGCGCTTTTCAAGCGCGGTCAGAAGCGCCTGACCCAACGCCTTGACGTCTGCGGTGAGGTCAAGCGCCGTGCGCAACATGGGCTGGAAACGGTAGTGCGGACGCGGGGCTCCCAGATCGGACAGGACAGAGCCCAGATCGAGGCCCGCCGCCGTGGCCCGCACGAGAAGCGCCGGATCAATGGGCGGGGCGAACAGGGCAAGCTGGCGTTCGACTCCTTCGATGTTCAGGCAATGGCGAATCTTGAAGAGCCTGTCCGCAACGGTGTCCCAGTATCCCAACAGTTTTGGATTCGGCGGAACGCAAAAGAACAGGGTCGACCCTACGATCTCCGGCGCGGGCGGATCTTCGGGCACCTCCCCGACTGCAAGCCCGTCCGGGCCGCCAAACCCGGGGCCGGAACCGCCATCGTCGATGCCCGGCGCGGCAAACTCGGTCGCGACGCCCAGCCCGCCGGCAGGGTCGGACCCCGGCAGCTCTGCCGGAGGCAACACGGTCTCGAGCATGATGAGCGCATTGTCGAGATCGTTGAGATGCGGCGCAAGATCATTGAAACTGTGCACAGTGTTGCCGCCGATGGTCTTGGTGCCTGCGGGCGTCGGTATCCTGTTCGGTGCCTTGCCCAGCATCCCCGAAGCCAGCACATAGATCTGCGTCGCCTCGCGCACGCTTTGGCGGGTATCCTGCCGGAAGAGCTGATCGGCCCAGTCGATGAGGTTGTCGAGATACTTCATCACGATTGCCTTCTGGTAGGCGACCGGGCGCTGCTCTGCGATGCGATTCGGCTGGAACGGGTTCTTGCGCCAGTCCTTGATCTGAGCCTCAAGATCGCGCCGCGCCGTCAGTTCCCCCGGATCGGAGGACGACAGAAGCCTCAGCATGTCCTCGACGGTGCGGATATCGGTGTTTTCGTAGAAAGGTTTCACCTTCCAGAACCGATAGGGGTTCATCGCCAGCGGTACTTCGGAATTGTCGGTGGGATCGAAGATGAAGTGATACCACGCCTGGGCATCCTCGAACCGCTGGTTCTGACTCAGGTGGTTCGCGATCATGAACGGAATGTGGAAGAACAGCTCCCAGTTGTAGACCGACATCGGCGACCCATACTCGAAATCGAATTCCTCGACCGGCAGGTTGGACGTATCAAGCCGCTGGCCGGGTTCGTAGATATCGTCGAACTCCCGGTTCGATGCTTCGCGGGTTTGCTGTCGGCGCAGGCTGTCTGCAGGGCCGCCTTCTCTCGGGTTCAGCACGCCCTCGACTCCATAGCGGTTGAGCTGTCGTACCAGCATCGGCACATAGGGATGGTGGAAATTGATGAAACGATACCTGGTGTACTGGTATTTTTGCGGAAGAAAGGTCCAGATGCCGGACGACGACGCCATATTCATCACGCCCGCCGCAATCGCCATCTCGCCGGCGGCGATGGTAAAGTTCTCGGATCCGCTGTCGCCACGCAAGAGCCGGGCCACCGGGCTGACACGCGCAGTCCCGTCATCCGACATCAGCGCGAACAGCGGGTTCGAGCCGCCCTGAAAATCGGGCCGGACGGTCATCAGGTCCACATCCACGTCACCACCAAAGACCGGCGTCGCCATATCGTGAACCAGCAATGGTTGCGCGGTGCCGATCACCTGCCGCATCGCGCGCACGCCTGCAGTCATCTGGTCCGGGCCGGGGTTCGCGCCACCGATACCTGGCAGCCGGTCACGGGCCGGGTTGCGGGCGCCCCGAATGTGAATATCCGGCCCAAAAACCGGATCGGGATCCGGCAGGGGGCCAATGACTCCACCGTTGATGAGGTCATTCACGCGCACGAGATCATCAAGCTCCATGAAGATCTCGGGACGCACGTCCATGGTCAGATCGCCCACGAAACCGGGCGTGTGACCGAAGACATGCCGGGGCACGATGACATAGGATCGGTATTTGTCCTCGAAAAACAGCGGGGCCGCCGACGTCCAATGCGTATATTGCAGCGGCGTGGTCAGCCGGAAATCATGGGGCGCATCGTCCAGCACGTTCTGATAAGTGCCGTTGTAGCCCCTGAGCCTCAGCGCAGATCCGCCATCCGCCCGTTCGGCAAAGCCAATGGGAAAAACCTCGTCCTTGGCGACGAAAGGCAATTGATGGGTGTCCGCATCGCCATAGCGGTCAAGCGAGATATCCCCGTCATGGACAAAGCGGAACGCAGTGGGACCGTCCAGATAGTTGCTGTCAAGCCATGCCGCCAGACCGCTGAACGTGGCCTGTACCGCGATCAGCAGGTCGCCGTTCGGCCTGATGACCGGCGTCGGCCGCCAGTATTCCTGTTTCAGGGTGACAACGGTGTCACTGCGCGAGCGCGTTGTCTTGACGAAGATATCGGTCAGCCGCTTGCCCGACCATTTGCGCTGCCGGAACTGGCTCCACGCGAGCTTGATCTCCATGTAGCGATTGGGCTTTTGGCCCGTATCCGGAGCAGGCACCTCTTCGTCGGCCTTCACCAACGTTACGAACCAGAAGATGTATAGCCGACGGTTGTAGATCACCGGTTGGACGACCTCGGCCTCGATCTCGACCGGGATTTCTTCCCACGGTGTCCAGCGGCGGGATTCTTCCCAGCGGCGATAGAAATACTTGTTGGGTTTGGACGCCGTGCGCCCGATCACGTGCAGGGTCTTGGTGTCATTTTCGCGCCAGACCCCGACGACCTGAAGCTTGGCCACCTCATCGAGCTTTTCGAGATATTCCTGATACGCCAACTCAGCAGTTTCAAGCGTAACGTCGCCTTGCAGAAGTGTATCCTCAAGCGCCTGGAAGAACGGCGATTTGTCCAGCCGCAACTCCGGTTCGATCCAGTTCTCAGGCGAGATGAAGACCTTCACGTTGGCTTCCCAGACGCGGTAGTTCTTCATCCATTTCCATTGTTCGGCATCCGCGTTGGACAAGGATGCGGCGTCTTCGAGGTTCATCAGGACGCGCTGCACAAAGGTCTGGATCGCGCCGGTGGCAAAAACGATGCGCGAGGTATGGAAGCAGGGTTTCATTTCCACGTCCATCAGGAAGTGGTTGTAGAGATCCTCGCTGTCCCGGATTCGTGGAGAATTCAGCCGCCGGATCGCCGCTTCGACAAGAGCTGCGCGCTGCCGGTCGCGCAGGCGGTCGCGCACCGGCTCGGCTATGTCGTACCACTGGTCGGGCTGGTACTTGGCGCGGGCGGCCTGCTTGATGCTGATCGCGATCTGTCGCGTGACGGTGGTGTCTGTCCAGGTCCACGCCATCGCGGGCGCGACGCCAAGCTTGCCAAGCATCGCAAAGGCGTCTTCCAGCCGCAAGAGGTTATGCAGCGCGTTCACGCCCTGCCAATCGGCATCGAAATCATCCATATCAAAATGGGTGCCATCCACGAACGCCTCGATTTCCGGACGTGGCCAACCGAGACGGGTGTGCAGGGTGTCGATAAACGCCCCAAGACTCCCGCCGCCGCCTGCGGTGTCGGCCTGAAGAACCAACGGCAGCAGAGAAGTTTCGGCCGCAGGCGCGCGGTCGGTCATCGCGTAGAGACTGGCTGTGTTGGCCCACGCCGCAAAGCCCGACGCGCCCGACGCCTCGCTCAGCGGAAGGTTGTTGAAATCGATCCAGCCAAAGGTTGCGGCAGAGGCAAACAGCTCTTCGAGGTCTTCGGTCGGGATGCCCAGTTTTTGCACGATAAGCCCGGCCTTCAACAGACGCCGGACCATCATGAACTGGTCGGGATAGGTGCCCGCGTCGATCTCTGTATCTGCCGCCGCAAATGCAGGGGCGAGGAACGCTGCGCTGGCCGGGTCGCCGGCATTCAAGGTCGAGTGCATCAGCCTGAGCAACCTGTCGCTTGCCGCGTCTGAGACGCCCAGAAAACCGGCAAAGCTGGTCTTGACCAGCGCAACGCTGGCGATGCGCTCAAGAAACGGGGCCATGGCACCCAGTACAAGCCCAAACCGCTCGGCCCGCTGTGTTTCGGGAAAAAGGAAACCCGGATCGGTATCATCCACAAGCCGTGCGACGATGGCCGCCCGCGTCGGCGCGTCCGCGATGAAGGGCGTGAACGCCTGATCGAGACTTGCCGTCAGATCGGCGGGCAGGTCGGCAGGATCTGCGGTCAGGTCAATCACCGCAAGAACCGTAGGTAAATCTGCGGCATCAACCACGCTTGCAAGCATCTGGCCGGTGATATCGCCCGTCGGGTCAGGCTGTATCCGGTAGGTTTCGTGCAACTGGCCCAAACCGGCGCGCAGCGATTGCAGAAAGACCGTAATCTGGCTGTCAGTGGGCACGAAAGCTGCAGGCGGTTCATGTATGTCGCGGAAGAGATAGGTCAGTTCAGCAATGTCAAAGCCGGTTTCGTCGGCCAGATCGAGCAGTTCTTTCAGCCGCCGCGCCTGATCAAGGCGACCGGGACCAAAAGGATCGAGCGCGGACAATTCCAGAAGGTCGAGCAGATCGCGGACGGAAATCCCCATTGCGCGCTTCATCGTCGCGATACGGTGCAGTTCCGAAAGATTGGCCAGCGACAAGGTGGGGTCGGCAAGCCGCCGGTCCCGGATTTGCGACAGTTCTTCGGCGGTGATGATGCGCAGGGCGGCCAGGATCGCGGCCTCGTGATCGCCCATATCCCCAGCCCCCAACGCGCCCGGTTCGAACGGTGCCAAGTCCTCTGCCGAGCCGATGGTGCGGTTGAGAAATAGCCCGGCGTAAGTCGAGACACGGGTCTTGTCACCCTCGTCCAACCAGTCGCGCGTATCGAGATCGGCGATCCAGCTGGACAACACAGGCAGAGAGGTCCCATATGTCTCGTGCAGCCATTTCAGATCAGACAGTGTCACCAGCGCGCCTGCATCGAGCGATCCGCCCGCTGCGGCCAGCGCGACATCAAGGTCATGGACCGACCAGCCCAGCTTGAGGCGCAGCCGGGTGAACCGCTCGATCCGGTTCAGATCACCTGTTTGAAGGTTTTCGATCCGGGCGACCGACAGATCACAACTGATCCTGGCATCGACGCCCTCACCCACGGCATATTGAATCTGCAAGGTACCTGCGGCATTGACAAAGCGGCTGTCCAGAAGCTGTCTCAATTCCTGAAACCCGATACGCGCAACATCAATCAGCGTCTGAACAGTGCGAAGATTGCCCAAGGCCACGCCACCCCAGTGCGACGCGTTGAAAGCACCGTTCAGCACGAGATCGCGTTCGGTTTCTGTCAGGCCGAGGTGTTCGATGGCGACGGCCAGCCTGTCTGCCGGACTGCGATCCGGGCGCGGCACCGGATTGAACACATCCAGCAATTCGGTCCGCGTTGTGTCGAGCGGGCCAAGATAGCTGCGCGCTTCTTCGGTCCAGAGTGAAAACGGCAAGGTCCAGGGATAAACCTCACCTTCAAGCAGGGAATAGGCATCGGCATTGATGTGTTCCGGATACACACGCAGGTCACGGACATCGCCGGTGGTGTTGTGCTCGGCAGCTGTGTCGGTCAGGAAACCTTCGAGGATCTCGATGACCAGGTCGACATAAGGCAAGGTGACATTGGTGTTGTCACAGGTCAGGTGCAGCGCGCCGATCTCGGCGCGGCGGGAATCGAGCGCGCCCAGAAGCCCGCGATCGCGTAGGAACTTCAGGAGCGCGACCATGTAGGCCGCAGGGCTGTAGACCGAATTGCAATGCTCGCAGGCACAGAAATCGATATTGCCGAAGAGCCCTTCCCATGTGGCCTCGTCGACAGTCGGAAAGGCGGCAGCCAGTTCGCCGAGGATCGCCGGGATGTTCCAGGCCGGCAGCACATTCATGGCAACACTGTTGAAACCCGCCCCGTAGCGACCAAACAGCGTGGTGGCGAGCGCCGTCTTGGACTGTGCGCCCTCAAAGACCATGCGTGCCGTGGTTTGGCCGAGCGGCTCGGAAAAGCTGCGCATGAACTGCGTCTCGCCCATCGCACGGATTTGGTAGGCCGACGTCAGCCCGCGTGCCAGGATGGGCCGCATGACCTCGGCGCGTTCAAACCGTGGCGCCAGTGCGAAAATGCGCTGCACGCCTTCCAGCGCGCCCCGTGTCTTGGCGTCGAGTTCCAGGTCCTGCTCGGCGGCGAAACTGCGCACGGATTTCGAGGACAGATCAAAGCCGGGATTGTTGCGCAGAAAGCGCGAAACCACGTCTGCCCCGTCGAAATCTCTCTCGTGCAGGCGCGCGGCAAAGGTCTGGGTTGGATAGGCATCTTCGATCATCCTTGCCATCATCCGAGCATAAATTGCCTGCGGTTTCTTGTTGCCGCTGACGGCAAACCCCGGTGGCAAGCTGCCCTGCCCCGGCCCGTTCACGATGTCTTCCCAATCGCTTCGGCTCAGTGACACGAGGGAGGACAACGGGTCCGCGTCATCGGCATCCGACAGGCGCTCGGACAAGGTCTTGATCAACGCGGTATTTCCGAGCGTGAGCACACTCAGCCGCGCGGTGGTCTCGATCTGCTTGCGGCCAGCGGGACCGATCCGTGGCTCGGATTCGAGCTTCTTCCAGAAATCCTCGGTTCTGCCTGTGTGGCTTTGCACCAGTTCCACGAAACTGCGCCTTCCGTCCCGGCTCAGCCCGCTCAATCCGATGAAGGTGGCAAAGGAGGGCACACCGCTTTTCAGATCGGGCTGATCAAGGATGGTCGTGATCTCGGCGGCGTTTACGGACTTTATCAGTTCGTCGATCTTCTCGCCTGCGTCGGCGATCTTGGCCGAGATGACCCCAGCCTCCGACGCCGTGCGGATCGCCCGCGCCAGCACCCCGTCTTCGATGGCCGCCAGCGCCGGTCCGTTGGCGGGAAGGTTCGCACGGAAAAGACCATAGTAAATTTGTGCATCGGCTGCGCCACGGCGCGCGAACGCCTGCGACTTGAGGTAATGCGAGATGCGAATTGGCGAGATTCCTGTCTTGGCATGCAACATGGCGACAGAGTCGGTGTCGAGCTGCGCGGGATCGTTCACGCCATCGATCAACGGCGAGAGGCGCCGCGCGATCTCGTCGTACTCGCTCTGGGCCGGGTATGCACCGGCGGCATTGACCACCAGGTCCACCGTGCGATTGCCCGTCGCCCCGATAACCAATGGCGAGCGGGTCAGGCGGCCACCGCCCCGAGGCGGCCGAACTTCGATCACCAGATCGATGCCTCCGGAGTCGACCGCCGTCTTGAGCGTATATCGGCCCTCCGCATCCGTCCGCGCGAGCCCGATATCCTTGTCATCCGCCGCAACGAGCCCTTTGGAGACACCCGCCACGACCGCTTCGCGGATCGGCTTGCCATCGGGATGCAGGATCAGGCCGGTCACGATCAACTCGGACCGTTCGGTGCGGGGCGGATTGGTGTCGGGACCCCTTGGGTCGTTGGGATCGGGAGTGTCCGGGTTGGTGTCGCGACCGCCAAACGGGTCGTTTCCCAATGCGGTGACAAGCGCGGCCAGGTCCAGAGGGTTGAAACTGCCGGTTGTACGCAGTTGCAGGCGACGCTGAAAGTCGAAAACCGCGCGGCGGGTGCTGTCGCCGAAAATGCCTTCGCGGTCCTCGACACGCAGGTTCAGCGCGCGCAACGCCTTTTGCAGTCGCGCGACATCCTCGCCGTGCATTCCAATGGTCAGCGTACGTGTCAGGGGCATGGGAGCGACCTCCATTTGTTAGTTGCGCATGGAACTGCGCCGTCAAAACGCGACCACGGCGGAACCGCCGAGGCCGGGAACACCGATGGGATTGCCACCCTCTCCGGAGTCTTCGAACAGAACCGCTCCGACCGAGACACCGCTGAAGCGTCCGCCGCGGTAGTCGAAGAAGCCATAGCCGAGCACCAATGGCCGGATCGACGGATCCGCCGGTGGATTAATGAAGTCCCGCGCCGCCGGTGGCAGAGGCGCCGGATCGGTAACATCAGGGAAGGGAATGAGCGGGCCCAGTCCGATCAGATGTGCCTGCCCTGAAAAACCCTCTGCCGATGACGCGCTGAAGCTGCCAAAGGCATAGGTCGTGGGGATGGGCAGCGGAGTCGGGAAAATCAGCCCCTGCGCACCGCCTGTGAAGCTGTATTCACCCGTGCTCTCGATCGAACCTTCGACATTGAGACGCAACTGCGGATACCCGAAGAGCCGAAGCTGACCGGTCGCTTCCAGATCCACGCCACCTTCGCGCAACTGCCCCGAGCCATCGAGATTAAGGCGCGCGATGTTACCGATGGTGCCGATTTCCGCGTTGAAACCGAACTGGCCACGGGGTCTGAGGGTAAAATCACCCGAATAGGTGCCAAGCGTGAGTCCGGGCACCTGCACGGACCCGAAAAACCGACCCTGCCCCGTTGCATTTCGGGCAAACAGATACGGGTCAATCGAAGGGCTGTCGGGCGTCGGTGCGGTAAATGTGCCAGTCGCGTGCAACGAGGCCCACACACCGGATCCGACGGTGCCCACCAGTCCAAAGGCCTCGGTACTGGCGGTGATCGTTCCTGCCTGCGCATCCGAAGAGATGACCGCCGACGCTTCGGCGCGCACCGGAGTGCCGCTGTCACCGTCACTGTCCGCATCCTCGGTCCGCCGTTGCGGCAACTCGTCCGGCGAAGGCACATCCATCGGCAGCGACGGCGGCATCGGCGCGAGGCTGAGCGAGCTTGAGAACTGCAGCCGGGGGCCGGGCCGGGGCGGCAGGAACATCGGGAAACCACCCGGTGTGGTCCCGACCCCGCCCGAGACATCGATGCGGATGTTCCTGAGCCGCAGCGGCCCGACATCGACCTCATCATCAGGGTCCGTACCCTGCCTGTCGCTCATCCGCATCGGATTGTTGCGGGCGTATCGGTAAAGGTTGGGGCCATCCACAAGTCCCGCGGGATCGCTGGCCGTCCACCGGCCCAGCCACGGCGCATAGTATCGCGCACCCATGTGGTAGAGACCGGTGATGTCATCCTGTTCGGCTGCGACATAGCGATAGGTCTTGCGTTGCGTCTCGGTCGCATCGCGCCCCGCCTGATAGGACGTCGCACCAAAAGGGTAGTACTCCTCGTAGGAAATCACCGCCCCGAACCCGTCAAGCTCCAGCGCCGCCGAGCCGATATGATCGTGATACTGCAGGCGCATCAGCGTCACCCCGACACCCGCCGGCGCGGCCGCGTCGGTCGTTGCCGTTTCGGCCAATGCAAAGCGACTTTCGCCGTCCATCAGGTGCACCGTCTCGCGCTCGATCTCGAGCCGGGTCCCGGTGCGACGTCGAAAAAGCTCGAACCCGCCAAGATAGAGGCGGTCTTCGCGAACCGAGCCACGAATCTCGGTCTTGCGGACCCGTGTGCCGTCCGCGTCATAGGTATAGCGGGCTTCGGCCGTGCCACGCACCACCCGGCGCAGGCGATCATTCTGGTCCCATTCGGTGATGTCGAGATGGGGCAGCGCCATGTTGCCATGGCTGTCATGGGCAAAACTCTCGATGATCCCCCCGGCGGCGGTCCCGGTCAACTGGTTCGATCCGGCGGCATAGGTTACGGTCTGACGCCACTGCTCGGCAAAGGCACCGACGCCGGCGCGATGCACGATCTCCAAGAGGTTGCCCGCCGCATCGTAATCAAAGTCCTGCACATAGGACCGCATCGCATTGCCGTCACCGGGATGCGCGAGACCGCTTCGCGTGGGGTCCTCCGGCCCCGGAGGGCGGTTCAGCCCCACATGCTCGCGGCCCGACGCCTGAGCGAGGCGATAAAGCGGCGTGTATCGGAACCGCCTTTGCGAATCCACGACCGCACCGGCAAAATAGACGTCCTCCTGCGCAAGATCGCGAATTTCGGTGATGTTGCCGACGGGATCATAGGTATATCCCAGATCCTGCAGGGGCGTCGTACCGCGCACAGTCAACAGACGCGTCAGGCGGAAAGTGTCCGGATCGAAACTCTGCTCGGTCCGCGTCCCGTTGGCATAGTCGACCGCCGTGCGCCTGCCGTGCGCGTCATAGTCGATGTTGGTGATCTGCGGTTGGCTTGGTTCGCCGCGCACAGCAAGGTCGATCCGGTCGAGCGCCTGCGCCGCATTGTAGCCGGGTGTGACCACCGAGGCGATCATTGTGGCACTGGCGGGAGTGCTGATCCGGACAGGGCGCGACAGCGCGTCATAGGCGGTTTCGCTTACGAATGATTCTGTTTCCAGCAGTGTTTCGGGATCGGGCCGGTCATAGTCGGTGACACCGATGGTCGCAGACACAAGCCGGCGCGCCATGCGGGTCAGGTTGCCGTTGAAATCGAATGCCTCGTGGGTCAGCAGCCCGGCTTGGTCAAAGCGGCGGAAGAGCCGCGTACGGAGGTTGCGCGCCACGGCATCGGCGGGAGCATCCGGGCCGTCCCCATGCTCCAGTCGCGAGACCAGGGCCTCTGCGCCACCGTTGACGCTGAGCCAGCTTCGCACCGGCCGGTCAAGCGCGTCATACTCGGTCCGGGTCCTGTGACCGCGGCTGTCCCAACCCAGACGCACCCGGCCCAGAACATCAGGAAACAGCCGTCGTGCACCGCTGTCGGGACCGTCTTGGGCAATACGTTCGCCGGTAATCGAAAACGCATAACGCATGATCGAATTGCCGCGCGCGTCGATGACTTCGCGGCTGCGCGCCGCGATGTCGATGACGGTGTGCACAGTCTGCGTCGTGCCGCCACCGGGGTCGGTTTCCGTCGCCACCGAACGGCCCAGCGAGTCGAAATGCTCGCGCGTTGGCGTATCCGCGTGGGCGGCGGCGAGCCAGGCGGCACGGGTTTGCGCAAGCACCGGTTCGGGATCGAGATCCGGGTCGGGCGCGCCGCGCGTCGCGTACCAGTCACTGTCCAGCACCGTGTCGTTGCGATCATGGCGCACCACGAGCCACGGCGTAAAGCTGACCCGCTCGAAGGTACCATCGGGATAGTCCGTCCGGATCTCGCGGCCCAGGGCATCGTATTGCCTGAGTGCGGTCACGCCGACTTCGACCAAATCCAGTTCGGACTCGTAGTCCGGGCCGGGCGAGAAATAAGGCTCGTAGGCCTTGACCGGATTGCCCTTGTTGTTCTGCACGATACGGCCCGAGGCGATCCAACGCAGCGCGGGGGTCGTGTCGATTTCGACAACGCCGCCGGGGGTGCGCAGCCGGGCAAGCCCCGGTTCGGCCTCGCGCTTGGCCATCTGCACCCCGCCTGCCCCGTTGGTGTATTCGATGCTGACCCGCATCGCGCTGTCGGGGCCATGTCGCTCTCTGGTTTCGGTCCGCACGAAATTGGGGCGGCCCGTCGCGGCAAACACCCCAAGGTCATGACTGTGGCGCACGGTCGGGTCGGCCAGCGTATCGCCCTCGGCCCCCTTGCCAAGCCGCGCGGTGGCGGTGACGAAACCCAGCTCGTCGGTACGGATCTGTGTGTGGTTGAGATTGGGTGAGATCTTTTCGACGGGCGACAAGGTGCGCGGATCGTTGATGAATTGCGAGACATTGCCGACAAAGTCCATGCGGCGTTCAACCATCAGGGCGTCCGGGTCACGGGTCAGGCTGGCCACATCTCCAAACGGGGATTCGACCGAGGCCGGTTGAAAGAACGGGCCATAGCGGACGACCGACGTCGGACGCCACCATTCTTCGCCAATGCTCTGGTAACCGGCAGCCGTCATTGTCGCCGCGTCGACATCGGTGCCATAGACTTCACTCAGCAAACCCGGCGTAAAGGCCAGTGCGAGACTCCGGCGGGCGAGCACACGGGCCGCGATGGTGCCAAAGGGCAATGCGACGGTCCCGGTATCATCCCAGAACTCGGTGCGCATGGCTGAAATCAGACGACGTTCGGGAGCGCCCGACAGCGAGGTTTCATACGGGATTTCCGCAGCCCCGTTGATGGCCGCATCAAGCGCAATCAAATCGAAAAGCGCGCCCGCAGGCGCCATGCCCGCGATCTCGAAACTCCGTTCCTCAACTGCGACGGGAAGCCGATAGGCGGTATCGGTGTCGATTTCATTGGAATAGCCTGTGTTCTGGCTGGTGATGCGCAGCCGCGCCTGCTCCGCCCGGGTCTGCGCAGGGACAGCGGGATCGGCAGCGGCGCGCGGATAGACCACGTTCGCGGTGCGCACCGGATTGCCATAGGCATCCTCGGCCAGCGTGAGGGTATGCGACAGGCGTGGCTCGGACAGGCCCTGTTCCACATGCAGCGTCAAGGTCTCGATTGCCGTCGAAAACACCACCGAAGGCACGTTGCCCGCCCGAGCCTGCACGTGGGTCACCCGGTGGCGGGTATTGGCAATCGTCAGCGGGATTGCAGCACGCGGCGTCCCGTCCTCGGCATAGACCTCTTCGCGCAGTGTCTTGCCCTTCAAGGCTCGCGCGGTTTCGCGCGCGTCTTCAGCGTCGAGGGTCGGCGACAGATCAATCGGCGGCAGAATTGGTTCGGGGTGGGCGGGATCGCGGAAGAACTCGGCCCGCAAGCCCAGCGGCAGGTGGCGCGCATCCGGTCCTCCCCCCGTATGATACCACGTACGGGTCAGGACCGGAGCCTGATCCAAAGGATCGGGCAGGGTTCCTCCGTCGGTGGCGCTGAAATGGCTGGCCGTCTCGGAGTCGCGCCGGTCCACCCGCGCAAAACCGCGAAACTCCCGATCTACGGTATCGTAGTGACCGTGATGATATGAAAACGTCTCGACCCGCGCGGTTTCGGCCACCAGATCGCGGGTTTGCAGCCGCGAAACCAGGTGGACCGGGAAGGGCAACTTTGTCAGCCAGGGACGCCCCTCGGCACGGTCAGCAAGATAAAACGCCGTAGAGTGGCGATACTCGACCGTGACCTCGGCCCCTGATCCGTTGCTGTATCCCGTCATCAGATGCGGCTTGCGCCCGGCCATCAGATCAATCACGCGCAACGGTGCCCCGGCATCCGCAGGCAGGCCCGACGACCAGACAAGACAGGTCGTCCCCTGCCCATAGATATCCGCCGTTTCGATGCGGGCGTCGGCATGATGGGGCAGGCCCGCGATCTGGATCGGAGCCTCTATCCAGCCATTGCCCCAGAGGTTGCGCCAGATCCGGGCGCGGCTGGTCAAATAGATCAGGTCCGAAGGGCCGGTGCCGTCGATATCGGCAAGCCTGAGACGCGATGGGTCGAACTGGTCGGGCGCGTCCAACAGAGGCGCATCCGCCATCTCCACCCGCAATCCGAACCGTCCGTAGCCGCGATTGGGCCAGTAGCAGATCGCCCCATTGCGCACCCGAACGATGTCGTTGAGCCCGTCACCGGTCATGTCGGCCAGCAGCACTGATTGCTCGGGATCTGAAAAGACCACCCGCGGATTACGCACCTCGTCATCCAGAAGGTCCACTACACGCGCCGGGGCGTGGCCTTCCACGCCCCGGCTCTCATACCAGACGAGGCGCTCCCCCTCTGTGATGAGCAGATCAGGCTGCCCGTCACCGGTCAGATCGACGGCGCGTGCATCAGGTGTATCCGCAGATCTGTTCACGGATTTCGGGATGGTGACAAACGCGCTCCAGGTTTCGTCCTGTTCCAGCGTGTAGTGTCCGCGCGGGCCAGTATCGCGGCTTGCAAGTCGCTGGCGGCCGTCGCCACCGAGATCGACCAGGTTGCTGGCCCCTGTCGCCAACGCGGGCAAGGGGTCGAGATGTTCCTGTGGCCCGAACACCCCGCCACCCCGATTGCGCGCGTAATGCCACGTGGTGTCCAGACGCGTCAGCATCCCGGGCAATCCCTCGGCGTAGAGATCGATGAACAGCCGTGCGTCGTCTGCAAGCCCCGCGCGCAGACCGGCGATGTCACGGCTGCCCAACCCGCGCACGTCCGCCTGCCACGCATGATCTGCATAGTCGAACGACAGCGATGGCATCGCGCGCGCCGTATAGCCCGTGCCACCGCGGATGTAGCCGCGCGTCGTGGCCCGGGTCAGCTGCGACAGACCGGACGCATCCTCGTAGTCGAGATCGACCGAGCGCACCAGTTCGGGCGCATCGAAGGCGTGAAACAGCATCACCCGCCGGCATCGGCGATAGGTCCGGATATCAAAGCCGCTTCGGAATGCCGAGAACCGGTCTGAACGCACATCCCATGTGCCGTCATCACCGGGTTGCGGATCAGCGCCATAGCCAAGCTGCCCGCCCCCCAGAGCAACAAGAGGCGCATCGTCATGTTCGCCATAGTCGAACACGGTCTGAAAGCGGAACTCCTCGTCTCCCGGCAAGGGATCAGCCGGCGTGTACGGCGTGCGGTTACCATAGAGAATGCGCTTGGGGTAAATCTGAGCGGCAGGCGCCGCACCGCTCAGGCGGTGGAAATCGGCAGGCGTCTCGGCGATGCCAACGCCATCCTCGGCCTTGTATTCATAGAGTGTCAGGTTGCCGCGATCATCATAGCGCCGTTCACACATCCAGCGAAAGATGTGGGCAGGCGCCTCGGGATCGGCCAGCCGAGCTGCCGCGCCGGCACCATAAACCGATGTGATATTGTCGCGTGTCTTGACGCGCCAATGAAGAACTCCGTTCGCAAGGTTTTCCCAACGCTCGATCCGCGAAAACGACCCCTCAATGCGCGGCCGGTAACGCCGCACCCGATGGCTCTGACTGGCCCCGTCGTCAAGCGTTGTCTCGATCAAGGCGCCGGATCCATCGCGCGCAGGGACCAGATCCTCAAGCCCCGCGATCACATATGTGTCGCTGTCCTCTGCATCGCGATACTGCGGCAATCCGCGATCGGTCCGGCGCGAGACCGAAGGGATATCGACGCTCCATCCCAGGCCGAAGGGACCATTGCCAGCCGCGGAGCAATAGGACAGCGTCAGCGCAGGTTCGCCACCGCGCGCTGGCGACACCGGTAAAGGCACCGAAAAGGTTGCGGTCCCGTTGGCACCGTTGACCGCGAACCGCTCGTCAAGACCACGGATCGCGCCGCCGCCTTCGGGAAGTGTCGTTTCCGGCAGGGTGAAGCGGGACGCCCCGGTGCTGGTGCCGGTGCTGGTGCCGGCGCTGGCATCCATCGGGCTGGCGTCCATCGGGCTGGACACAGGGCGGGTCTCGGACACGGTTCCAATCCTTCCTGGATCGCAGCGGGAGAAATCGGGATCCCACTATCCTGCTGTGGCGGGATCAATGCACAACGCCGTATCCGGCGGCCCACCATGCCCGTGTTCGGCGGAACAGGTCCGTCCAGCGGCTTGAAAAAACACAACACGTGGATCATTGCTGGCGGACGTGTCGCAGGATACCACAAATCGCCTCGAAGCAGAACCGAAAGCCAGGATTGCGACTCCTTGCTCAGATGCGCTTCAGCGCTGTGCAGCACCGCGTGACCAGAATTTGCGACCTGCCACTACTTGATCATGCCCCGGCTTTGGACAGTGAACTCTCCAGCGCCGGCAAACCGGTGCGGCCTTGAGTGCATCCGCTTCCTAGCGAAACCGAGCGACTAGATCGGACTGGCACTTGCGATGGCAGCAACAAGCACGCGGTGGGCACTGTCATACAGGAAAGGCGTGACTTGGTGGCCTTGCGTCTACTCCACCCGGGCGGGCGTTCCGTAAAGAACGGTATCGTTCATGTATCAGGTCCGTCTGCGGGTGTAAGAAGCAGATCTGGCAGCATGTCGTCAACGCCACTTCCAAGCGCGTCGACCGCAGCGGAAATCGCCGAACTTCGCCGGGCCCCGATCACCGGGGTCGTCCAGGCATGGAATTTCTCGCGCAGCTCTTGCAGCGATGCCCGGGCTTCGGGATCACCGCGGGCCTCGGTAGGCTGAGATGTCAGCCGTCGGCCATCTTTCAGCACCAGCGAAACATGAGCGATCCGGTTGGCCGGGAACGCGGTGTTGTAGGTATCGCTCTCGGTCACGATCATGCCTTCTGACAGGCGCAGGATCTCGGGGTCGGTCAACGCTCCGGCAGCGACATCTTCGGGCCCGACATCTCCCCGAACCATGGCCACTGCCGTGGGGAAAGAAGTGGAATACTGTGCTTCTTCGGTCGAGCATGGACGACGAACGGCCAGTCGAAGCGATTGGTGAAAGGTGGTAACCTCGATGCGCTCGACCTGATCGGAGGTCAGATTGTGCTCGGCCCGCAAATCCAGAACGGCACGCAGCGGGGGTTGTGCCCAACGGCAAACCGGGTGGGGTTTGAAGTATTGCTCGAAGATGCGCCAGTTTTCGCCGAGATCAGACCAGAGGTCGGAAACCTCCTCGCCTTCGACGGTGATCGCGGGTGCCCCGGTGAACCCATCCGCCGCAAGATAGGCTGCCGATACACCTGTCATGGCCCCCCAACCGGATCCGTCCTTGACCATGGTGGGATGATCGATACAGCGCATCATCTGGCTGCGCGGGCCGTGATACTCGGCGATGCCAATGGCCTCGCGGCTCTGGTTCCTGTCCAGTCCCAGCGTCCGAGCACCAAGTGCTGCGCAGGCCACTGCGGTCCAGGCCCCGGACGTGTGGTAGTCCGATGCGGTACGATGCAACGCAATGCCGGCTCGGGTGCCGATTTCGTAGCCGATCGCAAGCGCGGTCAGAAACTCGGCACCATCGGTCCGGCGTTCTGCCTCCGACATGGCGAGCAACGCGGGCAATATCCCGCATCCTACATGACCCTTGGTGAGCTTGTGGCCGTCATGACCATCAAGAGCGTCGATTGTCATGCCCCCTGCAAGGGCCGCACCTGCCGGGCTGACGGGGCGACCGTCAAACAGCATGCGGGCCGGTCTCGCACCGGCTCCGAAATGCGCGGCGGCGTGATCCCGGATCACCCGCGACAAGTCGGTCCTGCTGCCGCCGGCTGCGACGCCGATCAGGTCGAGCAGCCAGCGCCGTGCAAAGGCCCGGACATCCTCGGGCAGATCATCATACCTGGTGTCATGAAGGAAATCCGAAAACCTGGTGCCCATTGTTCTGGCCTCTGCGCAGGTGAAATTGAAGTCAGCGACCGGTGAACTCTGCGTCGCGTTTTTCAAGCAGTGACGCGACGGCTTCCTCGTGGTCTCTGGTCTGGTGGCAGGCCCCCTGATAGGCGGCGGCAAGTTCCAGAACCGTGTCCAGCCGGTTGTTCAGCCCCTCGCGCATCAGCCGCTTGGCCATGCGCAGGTGGCGAGGTGGGTTCTTTGCGATCCGCGATGCCAGATCGCGCGCCTCGTTCAGCAATTCATCCGGTTCGACCACTTTGGACACCAGCCCCCATGACAGTGCCGTCTCGGCATCAACGGGTTCGGCGGTAAAGGTCATCTCGGCCGCACGCGACAGCCCGATCTGGCGGGGCAGCAGCCAGGCGCCGCCATCACCGGAAATCAGACCGACGCGAACAAAATTCTCGGCAAATGTTGCACGGGTCGAGGCGATGCGGATATCGCACATACAGGTGGTGTCGCAGCCAGCCCCGTAGGACGGCCCGTTGACCGCTGCGATCAGCGGCACTTCGCATTCCCACATCGCCTTGGCGACCCGTTGGATCCCGTTGCGATATCCGTCCTTGGCATCGATGGCATCGCCGCCAAAGATCGAAGTTTTCTCTTGCATGTGCTTGAGGTTGCCGCCCGATGAAAACGCCTTGCCCGCCCCGGTGACAATGGCGCAGCGAACCGAAGCGTCGTTGTTGATCCTGTGCATCGCGTCGACAATGGCGGCGCAAAGGTCCATGTCGGTCAAGGCGTTGCGTGTTTCGGGCATGTTGAACGTAATCGTGACGACATGTCCGTCCTGATCATAGAGAAGTTTCTCGGTCATTGTGCAGTTCCCGTGGTTGTGACGGCAGCGGAAAGTCCGCGCTTTGGTCCCTTGCCGCTTGGATTGAGTGGCCATTCATTCCCGAAGGTATAGGCTATTGAATGCCTGTATGGTGCAACATCGTCGCCGGACCTGCAAAGGATGGCATGGTGTGTCGCAGCCGTCGATGCGTTCCGGGAGTTTCTGACCGGCGGCTGGGGATGCAGACCCTGCCCTCCCCTCATTGTGGCGGCCTTGTTTCCCGCATAGTCTGGCGCAAATCATGACACGCTCAGCAGTCAGGTAGTGCACAATTGGCCCGTTTCCTTTCCAACGCAAGGCGCCCGGTTCACCTCGGTCGGTTTCCGCTTGAGACGCTGAAACGGACGCCGGACCTGCCCGATCTTTCGGGTGTTCCGGCAACGCGGCAACTGTCATTTGATCGCAAAGACGATCCGGAATCGATTGTGAATGCGATGCGGGATCATCAGGCGGTGATGGATGCGATCCGTGGCGGTTTTGTCAACACGAGCAAGTCCACCTGCCCCGATGATCCGCTTGAACGGGCCAATCATATCAAGGCCTTTTGCCATTTTGCCGACGCCGCCATGGTCGGGGTTGCCCGGCTGCCCGCGCAGTCACTTCTGGAGCAGCCCTTTCGCAATTCCGATATTGACCGGCTTGCGCACACGCTGAAGACGCAACAGACGAAAACGCTGGCTTCCGGCATTGACATGGTGATGGCCGATCTGCGCGAGTCGATGGAGGCCCCGTCAAAATCGATTGCCGCCCACAGCCATGCTTTGGTGATCCTGATCGAACACCAGCGCGACCCGCGTGATGATGAACGTGGCGCGGACTGGATCCGGAACGCGCAGGACCATCGGGGCTGTCTCCTCGCATCGGAAATCGCGATCGTGCTGGCCAATTACATCCGGCTTCTGGGCTGGGACGCACAGGCCCACACCCAAAGCACATCGGATGTTTGCCTAAACCAGTTGGCCGTCGCTTCCGGACTGGCCGCTATGCAGGATGGCGCGTTGGTGAACCCGTTCGTCGGATCCCGGTTCACCATCGCCGTCGTGACCACAGAATTTGAAATGCAGACCGATCTGCCCCTTGCACCCTCGAGCGGCGACAAACCGTTGATAAAGCGCTCTGCGCTGGCAGAGAACCCGTTTGAAAATCGTGATTTTGCCGAGGGCGGCCACCCGTTCGAAACGCTGCGACGGGTCGCAAAACCTACGACCTACATCGACGAAGATCGTGTTGCACGCGTTCCAAAGCGGGCCGACATGTTCGCACGCGCGCAATTCGGCGAAATGGGCAAACGCCTTCAGGACAGCGCCAAGGGCGGGCATTACGTGCGCAAGGCCGCCCCGTCCTTTGCGCAACGCCGCCTGCTGGGCGCGTTCACCCTGTTGCAGGATGGCGAGCCTGCGCCCGATCGGCAAACAAGTGATCCGCAACGCAACGCCGACAACCTCAAGACGGTCAGCTATTTTTTGGGCGCGGATGCGGTGGGGCTTTCGGCCTGCCCGGATTGGACTTGGTATTCCCATGACGCCCTCGGCGCGCCGATCGTGCCCGAGCATGATCAGGCCGTTTCGATGATTATCGATCAGGGCTTTGAAACCATGGAAGGGGCCAGCGGCGATGACTGGATCGCGGTCAGCCAATCGATGCGGGCCTATCTGCGGTTCTCGCTGATCGGCGGTGTGATCGCCAAGCAACTGCGCAATCTGGGCTACAAGGCCAAGGCGCATACGGTGATGGATGGCGAAGTGTTGCAACCGCCCCTGTTGCTGCTTGCCGGGTTGGGAGAGGTGAGCCGCATTGGCGAGGTCATCCTGAACCCGTTCCTCGGCCCGCGCCTGAAATCCGGTGCCGTCACTACCGACATGCCGATGGCCCATGATCAGCCCATTGATTTCGGCCTGCAGAAATTCTGCGAATCCTGCAACAAATGCGCTCGTGAATGTCCGTCCGGCGCGATCACCGCCGGGCCGAAGCTGATGTTCAATGGCTACGAAATCTGGAAATCCGACAGCCAGAAATGCACCACCTACCGGGTCACCCAGCCGGGCGGGGCGATGTGCGGTCGCTGCATGAAAACCTGCCCGTGGAACCTTGAGGGGTTGTTCATCGAAAAGCCGTTTCGCTGGGCAGCGATGAACATGCCATCGGCGGCCCCTCTGCTGGCGTGGCTGGATGATGCACTTGACAAGGGCACCATCAATCCTGTCAAGAAATGGTGGTGGGATCTGGAACTGGGCGAGGACGGCGGCTATCACCCAACTCCAACACCGGTCAATCATCGCGAGTTGCAAAAGGATCTGGACCTCAAATACGAGGATCAGACGTTGGCGGTCTATCCCGCCAATCTGGCCCCCCACCCTTATGCCTATCCGTTCCCGATGAACCGCGACCAGGGCATCGAAGCCTATCAGGCGATGATCACCGCCGAGGCGTATCAAAAACGGCTCGAGGCCGGTCAGACCGAGGGGCTGGCCCATGAATACAAGGCCGATGTCACCAGCCCGGTCCTGCATGTCGAAATAACTTTGGCGCAGGAAATGGCATCGGGCATCACCAAATACGAACTGCGGTCCCTCGATGGGGGCGAACTGCCGGAATGGACTGCGGGTGCTCATATCGACATCGTGGTGGCTCCGGAATTTCTGCGCCAATACTCACTGTCGGGCGACCCGGCGGATCGGTCACGCTATCAGATCGCCGTGTTGCGCGAGGACGAAGGACGCGGCGGATCGCGGCTGCTGCATCGGATATTCCGGGAAGGGCGCAGGATCTTCATCTCGCGTCCCATCAATCATTTCCCAATCGCACAGCCTGCGAGTCGTCACCTTCTGATGGGCGGCGGCATCGGCATCACACCGATGATCGCAATGGCCCATGAATTGCACGCCAAGGGGGCGGAGTTCGAGCTGCACTATTCGATCCCATCACGTGCAAGGGCCGGGTTCCTGTCTGATCTGGCGGGATTCCCCTGGAGCGAACGGGTGCGCCTGCATGTCTCGGACGAAGGCAGCCGCGCCGATTTTGATCACCTGATCGGCACCTATCAGACCGGCTCGCAGTTCTATGCTTGTGGCGCCGACCGCTATATGCAAGCGGTCATGACGCGTGCGGAACAGGCCGGGTTCCCGGACGAGGCCCGACATCTTGAGTATTTCTCGGTTCCTGAAGTACCGGACTATGTGAACCACCCATTCCGCGTCCATCTTGCCCAATCGGGGCGCGATCTGGATATCCCCGCCGATCAGAGCATTGCCGATGTGCTTCAGGCCAGCGGGTTTGCAATAGATATCAAGTGTTCCGATGGGATTTGCGGAGTCTGCAAATGCGGTCTTCTGGCGGGTGAGGTGGAGCATCGCGACCTCGTTCTGTCAGGCAAGCAGCGCGAGACATCCATCATCACCTGCCAGTCACGTGCAGTGCGGGCCGGCGGCACGGTCATACTGGATCTTTAGACCGCGCGGATGCCGGTGACGCCACAAACGTATTTACAAAACTAGAAATGTAGTTATATTGGCGGAATGATGACACATACCTCAGTTGCAAACTCGCTCGCCGCTCTGGGCCATGAAGCCCGGCTCGCAATCTTTCGTCTGTTGGTCCGGGCCGGGCATGACGGGCTGAACGTCGGGGATATCGCGCAGGAACTGAACATGCCCGCGTCAACCCTTGCGCACCACCTCAAGTCGTTGGTTGACGCAGGATTGGTCGTGCAGGAACGCGTGGGTCGGCAAATCGTCAACCGGGTCGACTATGACGCGATGCAACAAACCGTTTCGTTCCTCACCGCGGAATGTTGCGTGGGTGTGAAACTGACAACAGATGATGCCGCCTGATACATGGCCACGGTTTTTTCCGGCCAATTACAACTATTTTTCTAGGAGAATAGATATGAATACGCTAGCGCAGAACACCCGGCATTGGTCCGTAGAATTGGCCCTCAAAATCTGGACAAAGGAACGGGTTTGGCTGGTCTCATTGGCCATACTGATCGTGTTGTTCCTCTTTGCCCCTGATCAGGGTGTGGAAAGCGCGAAATTCACCGCGACCAACCTGCGCGATGTCGCACCGTTCCTCGTGTTGTCGATCGGGATCGCGGCCTATGCGGGGGCGACTGGCGCGGATGGCCTGATTGCGCGGGCCTTTACCGGTTCCCCTGCGGTCATGATCCTGATCGCTGCCCTGGCCGGCGGCCTGTCTCCCTTCTGTTCCTGCGGAGTCATCCCTTTGATCGCCGCATTGCTGGCCATGGGCGTACCGTTATCGGCGGTGATGGCGTTCTGGTTGGCCTCGCCTGTCATGGACCCTTCGATGTTCGTTCTGACCACCGGCGTGCTCGGGGTCGAGTTTGCCATCGCCAAGACGATTGCGGCCGTCAGCCTCGGTGTCTTTGGCGGGACCGTTGTGCATCTGCTGGCGAAATCGGGCGGATTGACCGATCCACTGCGCGAAGATGTTGGCAACGGTGGATGTGGCGGCGCCAAGGTTCGCACGGCACAGCCAGTTGTCTGGACGTTCTGGCGCGACAGCGCGCGGGTCACGAAATTCGTCAGGGAAGGCATCAAGACGACGCTGTTCCTGGCCAAGTGGCTGACCCTCGCCTTTGTCCTGGAAAGCCTGATGCTGGCATGGTTGCCTGCGGATCTTGTCGCCAGCACTCTGGGCGGCGCCGGATTGGCCCCGATCGGCATTGCAACGCTTGTCGGCGTTCCGGCCTACCTCAACGGGTATGCAGCGCTCCCTTTGGTCGGCGGGCTGATGGGACAGGGCATGGCACCCGGCGCCGGGCTGGCGTTTCTTGTCGCGGGGGGCGTGACCTCCCTGCCTGCGGCGGTGGCGGTCTGGGCGCTGGTCAAGCGGCCGGTGTTCCTGTTGTATCTCGGCATCGCACTATCGGGGTCTTTCGCGGCCGGGTTGGCGTTTCAACTCTGGGTCACGCTCTGAGCGACCGGCCGGCGTCCGATACCAACACAGGACAAACCTGCCGAATGACTGAATCGTGCGGTTTCAACCGGACCGTTGTGCGTGCAGGCAAATGAAACCGACGGTCCGGCGGCAGACAAGTCAGGCACGAGGCGGTGCGAGGGATCCTCTGAGACGGACATCCGCTTCGAGTTCGATGGCCTCGCCGATACATTTTTTTTCAACAAGGCCTATCAGCATGCTGGCCGACCTGGTGCCCATGTCGCGATGCGGTACATGCACGGTTGTCAATGCTGGCTCTACAATCGTCGCCAATTCAATATCGTCAAATCCGGTGACGGAAACATCCCCTGGAACATCAAGTCCAAGGGCGCGCGCCTGCTTGATCGCACCAACCGCCAATACGTCGTTTCCACAGATCACGGCTGTTGGCGGTACCGGAGCCGCCAACAGTTGGTCGAACGCCTGAGCCCCGGCGTCGATACTGTAGGTGGTTTCAATAATCGGCAATTCTGCCGGGTCCAGCCCGGCAGAATTCATGGCGTCGCGTATGCCATGAACCCGCAAGCTGGCGCGGTCATTTGTTTTCATTGCCGCAGAGATAACGGCCATGCGCCGATGCCCCATTTCGATAACCTTTTCTGCCAGAGCACGCATTGATTTGCGGTTGTCGAACCCGATCGATGGCAGGGATTTGGTGCAGTCGTGGCTCCAGGCGACAAGCGCGGGAACATCCTGGGTTTCCAGGAACCGGTAGATTGCAGGATCGCGCTCGTGGCCAATCAGCAAGAGCCCGTCGGCTCCGCGTGATACCATCGAACGAATTTGCTCTTCCTCGATATCCGCCCGGTAGGACGAACTTGCCACCAGAAGCGTATAGCCGTGCCGGCGCAACTCCTCCTGAAAGGCCTGCAAACCGCGCGCGAAGATGGCGTTTTCCATGGTTGGGATGATTGCGCCGATCGTATTGGTGCGGTTGACCGCCATCACCCGGGCACCAAAATTCGGGGAATAGGCCAACTTCCGGACCGCGCTCATGACCGTCTCGCGGGTCTTGGCGGTCACCTGATCCGGAAAGTTCAGACAGCGCGAGACCGTCGCAGTCGAAACACCTGCTTGCCGTGCGACATCGTTCAAGGTGGGCGCTTTGCGCTTAACAGACATTGTTTTTCAATTCGTAGTAACGGCTTACCCAATGGATCAGTTATCCTAGAATTATGCCGAGTTTCGGGCAGAATGTAAACGCTTGCAAAGTTATGATGTAAGCGCTTACATTGCAGGTGGAACTGATTCCTATTGGAGCCGCTCACATGTTTCTTTTCGCATCTCTGCTGGCTTTTGTTGTTTTCGCAACAAACGTCGCCCTGGGAGCCTTTTCAGGAAACGCCTTTCTGAACGATGTGGGTGAAATGCTGGTTCTTCTTGCCGCTTCGGTCTTGTTCGTCGTGGCAATTCTAAAAAAGGAAGCTGACCGAAAAAGCGAAAACGGCAGCTGAACGTCCAGGGGAGGACAACAATTGACAACCGAACAGAACGAACTGAAATCGACCGAACGTCGGAATTTCCTGAAACTGGCGGCAGGTAGTGGATTTACTGCGGCGCTGGTTGCGGGCGCGGCAGGCACATTGTGGTCTTCCGCGGCGGCGGCGCAGACCGCGAACGAAGAACGTGACCGCGAAAAGGCGGCTGAACACGTCATGACCGTCGCCACCGCCTATGTGCTGGGAGCCTCGCGCAGCTATCCGATCATGCAGCTGGACCTGAAAGAGAACATCCAGAATGCAACGAATGGGAAAGTATATGTCAAACTGGCCCCGGGTGGCCAGCTGGGTGCCGGTGGCTCGTTGGTTCAGAAAGTGCAAGGCGGCACGATCCAGGCGGCACAGCATTCGGTGTCGAATTTTGCGCCCTTTGCCTCGACCGTTGATCTGATCAACATGCCCTATCTGTGTGGCTCTAACCAGCGCTTCACCAACCTCGTCACGTCCGACTACTGGAATTCCGAGGTGCATCCGAAAGTCGAGGCTGCGGGTTTCAAAGCCTTGTTCTACGTCAACATCGACCCGAGGGTCGTTGCCGTGCGCAAGGGTGGAGCAGGTGCCGTTCTGTCGCCAAGTGATCTGTCGGGCGTGAAATTTCGCGTGCCGGGTTCGAAAATGTTGCAGCAGTATTACCGCATGGTTGGCGCCAACCCGACGCCCGTCGCCTGGGGGGAAACACCTTCGGCGATCAAACAGGGCGTGGCCGATGCGCTCGATCCCTCGGTCGGCGCACTCTACGTCTTTGGCTTCAAGGACATTCTCAGCCATGTGACATTCACCCAGGCGGTGCCGGACAGCCAAGTGTACTCTTGCAATCTCGAATGGTTCAACAGCATGCCTGCCGACGTGCAGGACGGTATCGTGTGGGCCTCGGAAATGACCGCACACCAGAACCTGTCGAAAGTGCCTTCGGCCCGCGCCTATGCGATGGCTGAACTGGGCAAGGCCGGCGTCGAGTTCCACTCGCTCAGCGACGAACAGCTTGATGAATGGAAAGCGGCAGGCGGCTATCAGCGTACCGAATGGGACGAGTACAAGACCGAACTTGCCGGTTCGATGGAGGCCTTCAACAAGCTTGAAGAAGCCGCCGGCACGCAGGGCAAGTACTACGTGCACGACGCTTGATACGACTGCGGGCGTCAATCGCGACGCCCGCACCTTATGCGATCAGCAAGCCACATGCCCCGGCTATCTGCCAGGTCAGGGAAACTGCGGCCAACCGACAGGGTGAGACATGGGGATTCTAAAACGCATTGACCGGGACGCCGAACGCTGGTTGCTCCTTGTATTCTACGTCATGCTGGTCATTACGATGGCGATCGAAGTGCTGCGGCGCGAGATCTTTTCATACTCGTCGATCTGGGGCGAAGAGATCGTTCGCTATTCATTCATCTACCTTGCCTGGATCGGGGCTGCGGCGGCGGTCAAAGAACGCGCCCATATCCGGATTGATGTCCTGATGCATTATCTCGGGCCTCGACCAAAGGCCCTGCTCTACATTTTCGGCGACCTGGTGATGTTTGCTGTCGCGATCGTTGCTCTCTACTGGTCGTTCGAGACCGTGCACGTTTCGGCCAAGTTTGGTTCAGTAACCGATGGCCTACGCATCTCGAAGGTCTGGTTTCTAATGGCCGTGCCTGTTGGGTTCGGTCTGATGATCTGGCGTTTGCTGCAATCATTTTTGCGCGACTTTCGCGCCTTGCGAGACGGTACGCCGGTCTTCGAAGGCGACAAGCTGTTTGATTAGGGACACCCGATATGCTTTGGAATCAAATTGGTCAGACAGTCGAACTGGGCTGGGATTTCTATCTTCCCGTCATGATGTTCGTGGGGCTTATCGCGCTTGCGGTTCCAGTTTGGGCCGCCATTGGCGCCGCCGCAATCACCATGCTGGTGTTGTCAGGTGATCTGCCGCTGAGCCTGATTGGTGAAAGTCTGTTTACCGGCATTGACGCCTTCGCGCTGACCGCTGTGCCGCTGTTTATTCTCACCGGCGACGTGTTGGTGCGCACCGGGCTGTCACGCAAATTTCTGGATGTGGCCGAGGCCCTGACCTGTTTTGCCAAAGGCGGATTCGGATCGGCCACGGTGCTGGTGTGCGGGATGTTTGCTGCGATCTCCGGCTCCGATGCCGCAGGTGCCGCGGCGGTTGGCCGGATGACCATCGACCGGCTTGTCGAGAGCGGCTACCCCCGCCCCTATGCCTGTGCGCTTGTCGCCGCAGGAGCCTGTACCGGCATTCTGATTCCGCCCTCGATCGCTTACATCATCATCGGGCTGGTTTTGGGCATCTCCGCGTCAACCCTGTTCCTTGCCGCGCTGATCCCCGGCTTGGCCATCCTGGTCGCCATCCTGGTCACCAACCTGATCATGAACCGGCTTTACGCCTACGAGGGTGGTGGCATGATGACGTTTTCGGAATGGTTGGCCAATCTGGGTCGATCGCTGAAATCTGGCTGGTATGCCTTCATTGTGCCCGGCATCATCTTTTATGGGATTTTCTCGGGTCGGCTCACCCCGACCGAGGCCGGGGCAACCGCGGTCGTGGTCACGATCCTGATGGGATTTGCCCTTGGAACGCTTCGTCTGGCGGATTTTCCGGCCATGCTGGTCAGCTCGGCCAAGGTCAACGGGGTGATCCTGCCGATCATCGCCTTTTCGGCCCCGCTGGCCGAAGCGTTGGCAATCATGGGTGTGCCGCAGGGGTTTGTGACGTCGGTCACATCGCTGACCGACGAGCCCTGGCTGTTGATCCTGTTGATGATCGGGATTTTGATTGCCGCAGGGTGCGTGATGGAGACCACACCGAATATCGTGATCCTTGCACCAATCCTGAAACCTCTGGCTGACAATATCGGCATGAACGAGATTCAGTTCTGCATCATGATGATCACCGCATTGGGTGTTGGCTTCATCACACCACCGCTTGGACTGAACCTGTTTGTCGTCTCGGGCATCACCGGTGAATCCATCCTCAAGATCGCAGCCCGCGCCACACCGTTTGTGCTGTGTATGTTCTTTGTCGTCCTGCTGATTGCCTATGTCCCGGCCGTGTCGACCTCACTGCTTCCTGAAATCTACAAATAGAGCCCGCAAACATGACACGTGAATATCTGAAAAAGGCGACGTTGACCGCCAAATCCGATGCCTCGGAAGTGCATGATATCGTCAAGACCATCTTAAACGATATCGAAGCAGGTGGAGACCAGGCGGCTCTCGACTATGCTGCAAAGTTCGACAAGTACGAGGGCAGTATCATCCTCTCGGAAAGTGAGATCGAGGCGGCGTGCAGACTGGTGCCCGAAAAGCTGAAGAAAGACATCCAGTTCGCCCATGACAACGTCAAGCGCTTTGCCGAAATCCAAAAGTCCACTTTGACGGATATCGAGCTTGAAGTGGTGCCGGGGGTGATCACCGGACAAAAGGCGATCCCTGTGGATGCAGCAGGTTGTTATGTGCCTGGCGGGCGCTACAGCCATATCGCCAGCGCCATCATGACCGTGACCACAGCCAAGGTTGCCGGTTGCGACAGGATAACGGCCTGTTCCCCTCCTCATCCCGGTGTGGGAGTCGCCCCGGCCATCATCTATGCGGCGCATATCAGCGGCGCCGACAAGATCCTTGCGATGGGCGGGGTGCAGGGCGTTGCGGCGATGACCTTTGGCCTTTTCGGACTGCCCAAGGCCAAGATTTTGGTCGGCCCGGGCAACCAGTTCGTGGCCGAGGCCAAGCGCATCCTGTTTGGGCGCGTCGGCATCGACATGATCGCCGGACCGACAGACAGCCTGATCCTGGCCGATGGGTCTGCGGATGCACATTTCGTGGCGACCGATTTGGTAAGCCAGGCCGAGCATGGCTACAACTCGCCCGTCTGGCTGGTGACCGATGATCGTGCGCTGGCGCAAAAGGTTATGGCGTTGGTGCCCGATTACATCAACGACCTGCCAGACGTTAACCGCGAGAACGCCACGGCCGCGTGGCGCGACTATGCCGAGGTCATCCTGTGTGCCGACCGCGAGGAAATGGCCGCGACATCGGATGACTATGCCCCGGAACACCTGACCGTTCAGGCCGCTGATATTGACTGGTGGCTGGAACGTTTGACCTGTTATGGCTCGCTGTTTCTCGGCGAAGAAAGCACCGTGTCTTATGGTGACAAGGCCGCAGGCACCAACCACGTTCTGCCGACCAGCGGTGCTGCCAGCTATACCGGCGGGCTGAGCGTGCATAAATACATGAAAATCGTCACCTGGCAGCGCGGCACCCGCGAAGGGTACAAGCCCGTCGCCGAGGCCACGGCGCGGATTGCAAGGCTGGAAGGCATGGAGGGCCATGCCCGGGCCGCCGACGTTCGTCTGGCAAAATACTTCCCCGACGAAGAATTCGATCTGACGACCAATGGGTGATCCACGCCTTCTTTTTGATCTGACGGATCGGGTGGCCTGTGTCACCGGTGCAAGCTCGGGCCTTGGCCAACGCGCCGCCGGCGCATTGGCCAAGGCCGGTGCCCGGGTGGTGGGGGTTGCGCGGCGGCAAGCGGCGCTTGACGATTGGGTTGACGAAACCGGAGCAGGCAGCGCTGCTGTGGCAGCGGATGTTTCGGACCGTTCAGGCATTCCGGCGCTGGCCGAGGCCATTTCCGCCCCGTTCGGCGCGCCAGACATTTTGGTGCATGCCGCGGGGTTGAACACGCGACAAGCTGCGGATGAGGTAACTGCGGACGGATGGGATCAGACGCTGGCGATCAACCTGAGCGCGCCGTTTTTCCTGAGCCAGGCCCTGGTGCCTGCCATGAAAGGAAAGGGCTGGGGTCGGATCGTGAATTTCGCTTCGTTGCAAACTACACGCGCCTTTCCGGGGGGGATCGCCTATGGCGTGTCCAAGGCCGGGGTAGGTCAGTTGACCCGCGCCATGGCCGAAGCGTGGTCATCGTATGGGATCATGGCCAATGCCATTGGTCCGGGCTTTTTTCCGACCGAACTCACGCAATCGGTGTTTGCCGACCCGAGCCGGGCCGCGCGCAATGCCGCGCAGACCTGCGTCGGACGCAATGGCCGGGTCGAGGACATGGACGGGCCATTGCTGTTCCTGTGCTCTGACGCGTCAGGCTTTGTCACCGGGCAGGTTCTGATGGTCGATGGGGGATATACGGCAAAATGAAGGCACTGGTTTATGAAGGTGTTGAAAAACTCAGGTTTCGCGATGCACCCGATCCGGTCCCCGCACCGGGCGAGCACCTGATCAAGGTCGAAGCGACAGGCATTTGCGGGTCGGACATGCATGCCTTTCTCGGCCATGACGCGCGACGCCCGGCGCCGCTTATCCTTGGGCACGAGGCGGCTGGGGTGATCGTCGGGGGCCCACGCGACGGCGAGCGCGTGACGATAAACCCGCTGGTCCATTGCGGCACCTGTTCGGCCTGTGCTGCGGGCCGCGAAAATCTGTGCCCTTCACGCCAGATCATATCGATGCCGCCGCGCGAAGGCGCCTTTGGACAATATGTCGCGATGCGCGACACCAATCTTGTTTCGGTCCCGGATGGGTTTGCAATTGCAAAGGCCGCCCTGGCCGAACCGCTGGCTGTCAGCTGGCATGCGGCGCGGATGGGGTTAGAGGCTCTGACTCCGAAAATCGGCTCGAACGTCCTGATTTTGGGCGGCGGGCCTATCGGGCTGGGATCCGCGCTGGCGCTGCGCGCGATGGGGTTGGACGACATTACCATTGTCGAACCGAACCCGGTGCGGCGCAGCTATCTGATTGATCATTGCGGGGAAAATGCGGTCGACTCGGTTGATGGCCTCTATGCGCTGGTTGTCGATGCGGTTGGATACGCGGCAACCCGCGCCCGCGCGTCGGCTTTGGCGCGCCCTGGCGGCGTGATTGTGCATGTCGGCTTGGGAGAGGATACCGGCGGACTCGATGTTCGACGTGTGACCTTGCAAGAGATAACGTTCATCGGCACCTATACCTACACCTCCGACGATTTCCGCCAGACTGCAGAGGCGATGTATCGCGGCGAGCTGGGCGCGCTGGACTGGTTCCAGCCAAGGGCGCTGCAAGACGGTGCCGATGCATTTGCCGATCTGAGGAACGGCACTGTTTCAGCCCCAAAGATCGTTCTCGATCCTTGGGCATAATCGCAGAAACAAGAATGGAGCAGACACGTGTATAAGAAAATCTTGGTCCCTCTGGCGCTTGATCACGGCATCGCCCCGCAAACGCTTGGCGTTGCCAAGGCGTTGATTGTCCCCGGCGGCGAGATCGTCGCGTTTCACGTCTACGAGGCGCCGCAAGGATCGGTCAGCGTCTATCTTGACAAGGATGCCGTCAAGTCGGGCTTTGAGAGGGCACAGGCACGGCTGTCGGAAAAAGTGACTGGTCTTGATGGTGTGACCGCCGTTATCTTGACGGGTCATACGGCGCGCACGATCATCGACTACGTCACCGAACATGACTTTGATTGCATCGTAATCGGGTCGCACAAACCGGATTTGCGCGACTATCTACTGGGTTCAACCGCCGGCAGGGTGGTGCGCCACGCGCCATGCGCAGTACATGTACAGCGCACCCGCGACTGACCAGAACGCGATGAAGACACAACGATCATCCCTGAGAAAAGGAAACGGTCCGCTCCAATGAACATTGATAAGAAAATCGCCGACGATCTGGTTGCAAACGACATTTCGTTTGTGACCACAGTGCCGTGCAAACAGCTTGCCGGGGTGATCGAGGAAGTCGAAGCCCGGCCCGAAATCTTTCACATTCCCGCCAACAAGGAAGACGAGGGCATGGGCCTGTGTGCCGGTGCATTCATGGGCGGCAAACGCCCGGCGATCATCATGCAGAACACAGCCATCGGGGTCACGATCAACACGCTGGCGACGCTGATCCAGTACTATCGGTTGCCGCTGCCAATGCTGATCAGCTATCGTGGCGAATTGCGCGAGCCGGTCGCCTGTCAGGTCGAAATGGCCGTGCATACCAAGGCGCTGCTGGCGCAAATGAGTATCCCGACCTACCATTTTCACAAGCGATCGGACGTCGAAGAACTCGATATGATCCTGAAATACACCTTCATGTGCAACAAACCCGTGGCGATCCTGACCGACGCCAATTTCTGGGGAGGCTATGGCGACCAATGATCCGTTCTGAAATCCTGCGCGACATCGCGCCCATCCTGCGTGACCATCTGGTGGTCTGCAACATCGGTCTGCCCAGCCAGGAGCTGCATATGATCGATGACCAGCCAACGAATTTCTACATGCTGGGCACGATGGGTCTCTCATCGTCTATCGGTCTGGGGCTGGCTCTCGCTCAGAACAAGACGGTGATTTCCATCGACGGCGACGGGTCCGTCCTGACCAACCTTGGAACCTTGCCCACGATCGCCAACAACGTGGCTGACAATTATGTTCTGCTGATTATCGACAACGGGTCTTATGGCTCGACCGGGGATCAACCGACCTATGCGGGCAAAAAGACCAAGCTGGAGAGCGTCGCCACCGCCTGTGGCTGTGAAAATGTGGTGACCTGCAAGGCGGAAGACACTGGCAAGGTGCTGCAAGCCGCAATCGACAGCAAGAAAATGACCGTGATCGTCAGCAAATGCGAAAGCGGCAACATCAAGTTGCCGGTCATTACCAAAGATCCGGTCGTGATCCGCGACCGGTTCATGACGGCGGTGAAGGCGTAAGAGACCGTGGGCGCTGCCGCGCATATTCATTCGGCCGAGGATGCGCGGCGGCTGGCCCGGCGGCGGCTGCCATGGATGGTGTTCGACTATATCGACGGCGCCGCAGGGTCGGGGCTGGGCGCGGAACGCAATCGCGCGGCCCTGGACGCCATGTGCCTGCGCCCTCGGATCTTGCGGGATGTGAGTCAGCGGTCACTTGAAACACGGCTGTTCGGTTCGGTCGCAAAGCGCCCGTTTGGAATTGCGCCGATGGGGATGTGCAACCTTTCAGCGCCCGGTGCCGACCTGATGCTGGCACGTCTTGCCGCGCGATATCAGGTCCCTCTGGGCGTTTCGACCGTGGCGTCGACCGCGATGGAACAACTCATCGAGACAGCCGAAGGCCATGCCTGGTTTCAACTCTATTTCAGCGGCGATGGTCGCGGCTCCTTCACGCTGGCGGAACGTGCGCAATCGGCTGGTTTCAAGAGCCTGATCCTGACCGCTGACGTACCGGAGGTTGGTCGTCGACCGCGTGAATTGCGCCATGGCTTTGCAATGCCCTTTCGTATCGGTCCGCGACAGTTTCTGGATTTTGCGATGCATCCGCGATGGTCCTTGCCGACCTTGTTCAAAGGTCGACCCGAGATGGCGAATTTTCGGATGAATGGCTATGAATTCGATCGCACCGAGAGCCGGGCGAAGGCCAATTGGGATACGCTGAAAAGACTGCGGGACATGTGGAAAGGCAATCTGATCGTCAAAGGCGTTCTTGATGTCGAGGACGCTGTCAAGCTGCGCCAATTCGGCGTGGATGCGATTCAGGTCTCCAGCCATGGCGCACGTCAGTTGGAAAGTGCTCCGGCACCGATCGAGGCGCTCGTAGAGATACGCACCGCCGTGGGACCCGACTTCCCGTTGTTTTTTGACAGCGGTCTGCGATCGGGCGAGGACATCTTGAAGGCAAACGCTGCTGGCGCGGATTTCTGTTTCGTCGGCCGCATTCTCCAGTTCGCCATCGCTGCGGGCGGGGAAGAAGGCCTGGATCGTCTTTGGACAGTACTCAGCGATGAGTTGAGCATCGCCATGGCACAAACTGGTTTGACCAGCCTCGCCAAGGGGACCGTCGCGGCAGCGTGGAAAAGACACCCTATAGGCGCTGGCGCAACCTGAGCAAAGTTCACCGTGAGGGGCAGGACAGATGTTTATTGACTGGGCCGAGTTGGGTGCTTGCCGTTGCAGGTAATTGGCATCCGAACCGGAAGTTATTTTCGCCTTTAGGAACAACGTGTTCTGCTCAGAGCATTGATGCTTCTGAGGGCGTAAGATCGACGTGCCGCTATGTCGTGCAAGGCGCGACGGGCGCATTCTTCGTGATCAACTCCGACAATACAAAGTTGACACCCAAGGGAAACCGGTTCGGCGCAATGTCTAACGGCTCCGATTTTGGCGGGTATCCGACGAACATGAACACCTATACGTTCCTCAGCAACCTCGACAATTCCAGCGCGAGTTAGTGGGAGATTTCAGACCATGCGGCCAGACCCCGACGTTACGGTCATGCCAGCGCACCCAAGCAGCAAGCAAGAACCGCCTGTGCGATGAAGTAACAACAACCAAACGGGCTGGCGCCAATGCCGACAGTCCAAGAGACACTGCAAGATTACCCGGAGTTCAAAATGACCGATCAGCCCGAAAACCAGAATGACGAAGTCTATGGCTCGAACCTCTTGTCACAGACCCTTCCCAAGTCCGAGTTCCCCGCGACAGAGAACGACCCGCGCCGCGTGTTCGCGGCCGTTCGCGACGAATTGATGCTGGACGGAAATTCGAGGCAGAACCTTGCGACATTCTGTCAGACCTGGGAGGAGCCCGAGATTCACGAGCTGATGGACGCCTGCATCGACAAGAACATGATCGACAAGGACGAGTATCCGCAAACTGCCGAGATCGAAGCCCGCTGCGTTCGAATGCTCGCCGACCTTTGGCACGCGCCTGACGGGCCTGCAACCGGGTGTTCAACCACCGGCTCCAGTGAAGCTGCCATGCTGGGTGGTTTGGCCATGAAGCGCCGATGGGAAGCGAGGCGCAAGGCCGAGGGCAAACCGATTGACAAGCCCAACCTTGTAACGGGTCCGGTTCAGGTCTGCTGGCACAAGTTTACCCGCTACTGGGATATCGACCATCGTGAAATCCCGATGGAAAACGGTCGGCTCCTGATGACGCCGGAAGAGGTGCTGAAGTATTGCGATGAAAACACCATCGGCGTGGTGCCGACGCTTGGCGTGACCTTTACGGGAGAGTTCGAGCCTGTAAAGGCGGTCAGCGATGCGCTGGATCAGTTGGAACAGGATACCGGTCTTGACATCCCAATCCATGTCGATGGCGCGAGCGGCGCTTTTCTCGCCCCGTTCTGTGCACCCGAACTGGACTGGGATTTCCGACTGCCGCGCGTGTGCTCCATCAATGCATCCGGGCACAAGTTCGGGCTGGCACCTCTTGGTGTCGGCTGGGTTGTGTGGCGCGAAGAAAAGGATTTGCCGGAGAACATGATCTTCTGGGTGAACTACCTTGGCGGCAACATGAAGGACATCGCGCTGAATTTCTCGCGCCCCGGCGGGCAAATCGTATGCCAGTACTACAACTTCCTGCGTCTTGGTCGCGAAGGGTACGAAAAGGTCCATGGTGCCTGCTACGATTCCGCCAGGTTCCTTGCGGATGAAATCAGCGAGATGGGCCCGTTCGAGATCGTGTTTGACGGAAATCGCAACCGGGGCATTCCGGCTGTATCCTGGAAGTTGAAGGATGGGAGCGATCATGGCTTTACTCTGTTCGATCTCGCCGACCGCCTTCGGGTTCGCGGATGGCAGGTGCCGGCCTATTCCTTGCCTGCCGATTGCGAGGATCAGGCGATCCAGCGCATTCTCGTGCGCAACGGAGTCAGCCGCGATCTCTGCGCACTCCTGATCGAGGATATGAAGACCGCCCTTGTCCACCTCGACAAGCATCCGGCCAAAACTCCGCTGGGAAAGGAGGATGCATCCGGGTTCCATCACTGATGCGAACCAGGCACAAAACGATGCGAGGCGCGCAATGAGTGGGCCTCGCGCCAACGGTGAGGTCTCGGAAACGATGGCTCGGGGGGCCGGCCCTTTTGTCACTTTGCGCACCTACCTGCACCATGGGGCGCAGGTTCGCTGGAGGGCGAGACAACACCGAAAGGGTTTGTTGCGGCACCCGGATCAATCGAGCGTGCCGGTCTGGCAACGGCCGGCCTATAACTGGTGGACCGGGCTGGCCTTCAGTCTTGGTTCCCTTCTGTTCATACTGGGCGCGACCCTGTCGCTCATTCCCAATTCGCTCAGCGCTGTTCAAATCGGGATCATCTTTTTCTGTGGCTCCATTCCATTTACCACCGCCGGGTTCCTGCAGAATTTCCAGGCGGCCAACGCCGCAGATTTTTCGCCCGAGGCGCCAAGCTTTCCGGAGCGCCTGCACCTGCTGGGCTGGCATCGAAACAATTTGGGCTGGCTGAGTACGATTACACAATTCTTGGGTACAGTGGCCTTCAACTTCAATACCTTCGACGCGATCTACCCGGCAACGGGGTGGTACCAGCAGGATCTCACCATCTGGCTGCCCGGTATGCTGGGATCGGTTCTGTTCCTCGTCTCCGGATATCTCGCTTTCATGGAAACCAGCCACGCCTATTGGTCTTGGAAGCCGCATGATCTGGACTGGCGTATCGTTTTCATCAATCTCCTTGGCTGTATCTTCTTCATGACGGCCGGGATCCTGGCCGTTGTGCCGAAGGGACCTGAACCTGGTTGGATCGTCGATCTGGCAAACATCCATCTGTGGTTCGGCGCGCTTTGTTTTCTCTTGGGCGCTCTACTGATGATGCGGGAAAGCCGCCAGGTTGAAACGCTGGGAGCGCCGGCGCAGTAGTCCCTTGCGGTCGGCTCGGAAAGTGGTCGATCGCCCAAAGCACGTTGGATTCCGCAACCTAGACCGAGGCACGGCAACTAGCACTGCCCCAGGCAGAAGTATTGGTGCACGGGTTTGCCAGGCGTTGAGTTCACCCTGGGTGACGTGAGCATCACGTTTATCGACTATTCCACTTGACCGGCTTTGTTGCGCAAAGGCTGGATGAGGGATTCATTTTGTGAATCCAGCATGGTAGCTGGCCTGTATGAGCAGACCTATCCCGCCGAGCTACATGACCAAGAACTGGCCGGCTTACAACGAAGCGCTGAAGCAACGTCGCTCCCTGACGATCCACTGGTCGGTAGGCGATTGTCTGCAATCGGCGTAAGGCTGGTTCGACCCGGACATGGTGTGGGTGCCCTTGACGTTTTCCATCACGAAGGCCGCGGGATGAAGCCTGTCGAGCACGCGGATGTACTCTCGGAACAGGTAGTGCCGCTCATCCTCTTCAGGCACATAGCCGATCTTGCCCTTGGCCCGGGCGCGCCCGACAAGGGAATAAGCCTGACAGGGCGGTCCGCCGATCAGAATCGTATCGTCATAGTTTTTGCGCAGCTTCGCGATGGCACCGTCAATCGCCGTCGCAGCTGCCTCAGTGCCGAGTTCGAGTGCACGAGCCTCATCAATGGCACGCTGCCACGCTTCGGCGTCGACTGCAGACCAATTCGGCTCGGGGACAAGCCCCGCGTGGAAATCGATGAACTGAACGGACAAGGTGCCGTGAAGCGCCCGGTATTCACGCAGGAATGCGCGCAGCGTCAGGGTGCGATGGGCCGATGCCTCTTTCTCGACCGAGATGCCGATCCGGAACGGCGCATGTCCATCCTCGACGAGGGAGGCAAAGCCTTCGCCAAGTCCGCCGGGACCGGCAAACAGATCGACAATGCCGAAAGTGGCTGACAAATCAGGCTCCTGACGAAATTCATTCAGTCGGGGTATACTAGGTTCCAGATCGAAGACCAGGGTGCACGTGACCGATATCGTAGACAAACAGACCCGATCCCGAATGACGGCCGGGATCAAGGGGAAGGACACGAAGCCCGAACTGGTGCTTCGGCGGGCTGTTCATGCGCGCGGCTTGGCTGCCTGGCTCCGCAGCAGTGCTGCCGAAATCCAAATTGGGAATGCAGATGTCATCGCCGACGAAAATGCAGGATGATGTGCTTCAAGCTGATTGAAATTCCGATCCCAGTTCCAAGTGGCCGAAGGAGGCTGGCGTCGAAGTCAATTTTCGACCCTCGAAATATAGACAATAAATCATCCACTTACGAGCTATTCACTAAATCGGCGCAGTCATGAGGTCTGGAGAATATCGGCGCTGAGAGACTGCTTCCTGCCCTCCCGGCACATGGGCCGGTGAACAGCCCCGCCCGCATAACCCTTGAATATAACGGAAAAATCCGGCCAAAGCCGGATCGGGAGAACGGTTTCTCAAGGGCAAGTGGCGGAGGGAACGGGACCCCCGTCGAACCTTCTCCAATTCAAGGCATTGATTTTAATGAAATATTTTTCACTCGATGTACCCTACGTGAGCTTTCAACACTGCAAGCGTCTTACATGGCGATGCCGTCTGGCGAGAGCGGCATCCTCCCCACCTCCAGTAAGTAGGTGTCTACTATTACCGCTGGACCGTGCAAAAATTGACGATTCCAAGCTGCGCAAATCTGATGCGCCGTGAAAAGGCGTCCGATCAACCGAGCCCGAAATCTTCCCCAAATCGGTCGATCTGATGCATGCGCTCGTGCAGGATCGTCACAATCCCGATGTCGCCATTCGAGAGATGGCGCCAGTAGACGAAATGGCGCTCAAAGCGAAAGAAAAACCCCTCAACGCCGAATTCGGCAGGGATGGGTTTTGATGCGACGCCGTGGGCAGCGATCTTGTCGAAGGACGCGAACAGTCCGGCGATATATTTCTCGGCCTGATCATCTCCCCACCTGTCTCGAGTGTAGCGGTAGATGTCATCGAGGCGGTGGGACGCCCCTTCCTGGATTCGAATGGCGGGCACCGGATCAGGCCCTGTTCCGCGCAATCACCTCGGCTGCGGTCAGCGGTTGATACGTCTCCTCTGGGGCTGCGAATGCGTGGGTCAGCTCGCCCTTCAGCCGGTTGAAGGCTTCTTGCTCCGCCCTCTCCTTGTCACGCCGGATCAGGTCGCGGATGTACTCGCTGACGTTCTCATAGGACCCGTCATCGCCTACATTGGCCGACACGAAGTCACTCAGTGCTCCACCAAGGCGGACGGTCATCGTGGTCGTTCGGGCCATGGCGCAGCACCTCTCATCTCGCGTGTATTCAATATAACCAAAAACGCACACAAAACAAGAGTGAGCTGCCCCTATTCCTGCCGATCATCGTTCGCCTCTCAATCGTCTGCCTCCTCGATAATGTGGCGGCCTGCCAGTGCAAGAACAACGTAGAGCACAGCATCCGAATGCCGCGCGAGGGCGATCAGATGGTCGCCGCTCGGCCCCCGCTCGCCCGAAAACCAGTATTTCACAGTGCGTTCGCTGGCACCCGTCCAGCGCATGGCCATTTTGATTGCCCTGTGTGTGTCGTCCAACTCTTCGTGCAGAGCCATCGCTATGGCGGTACGATAATCAGTTGGTTCTTCGACCAGGTGCACAAATGTGCCCATTTTCGGCAAAACTGTGCCCATCTTCACGCGCATTTTCACGTCCTTCTTCGTTAAACAATTGAAGAACCATGAAAACGGCGGGAGTCGATTTTGTCCGCGGTGGGTCATTGGACCGCGCTTGACGGACACTACTGATTTTAGGAGCGCAGTAATGAATTGGAATTTGAGAACTGACTGCCGGGCAAACGGAAAGACCTTGCCCGTTTCAGGAAACGACTTTCCAGACGCGTTTGTGCCAGGTGGAAAAATATAAACCAAAAAAGGCTGAAAAGGAAAACCCGATTTGAATAACGGTCGAGACAACAGCGAGGGCAAAGGCGACGAGGCCGGACAGGATATTCCGGCGGTCGCCTATGTGCGGATGTCGACCGATCACCAGAAATACTCTACGGAAAACCAGCTCGACATCATTCGGGATTACGCCACCGCCCGGGGTTTGCAGATCCTGCGCATCTTCGAGGACTCCGGTCGGTCCGGGTTGCGATTGGACGACCGCGAGGCGCTGCAGAACCTGATGGCAGAGGTCCGAACCGGTCAGGCGGATTTCAGGGCCATTCTGGTCTATGACGTCAGCCGCTGGGGCCGGTTTCAGGATGCTGATGAAGGGGCCTACCACGAGCATGTCTGCTCCCGTGCCGGGATCCGGGTCCATTATTGCGGCGAGCAGTTCGAAAACGACGGCAGCATCGGCTCCAACCTTCTAAAAACCGTCAAGCGGGTGATGGCGGGCGAATACAGCCGCGAGCTTTCGGTAAAGGTTTTCGCGGGGCAATGCCGCCTGGTAGAGCTTGGATACCGCCAAGGCGGTGCGGCTGGATATGGGTTGCGCCGGGTACTGATCGACGAACACGGCAACCCGAAGGGTGCCTTGTCCCGCGGCCAACAGAAGAGTTTTCAGACCGACCGTGTCGTTCTCGTTCCGGGCCCTGAGCAGGAACAGGATGTCGTGCGCCGCATGTACCGAATGTTCGTTGAGGATGGCTGCTCGGAGCGTGAGATTGCGGAAACCCTGAATGCCGAGGGGCATCAGACGGATCTTGAGCGGCCGTGGTCCCGGGCATCCGTGCACCAGGTCCTGACCAACGAAAAATACATCGGCAACAACGTTTACAACAAGGTGTCCTTCAAGCTGAAGCACAAGCGAGTGGTGAACCCTCGCGAGATGTGGATCCGGGCCGAGGGCGCCTACCCCGCCATTGTGGACGAGGTGCTGTTTCTGCGCGCACGCGAAATCGTCGACGCGCGCAGCCAGCATTTCACGGACGCAGAACTGCTCGAAGCCCTGCGCGCCGTGCTGAAACAGAAAGGCGTACTGTCAGGACTGATCATTGATGAACAGGACAACGTGCCATCCTCCAGCGCCTTCCGGAGCCGCTTCGGCAGCTTGCTGCGCGCTTACCAGATGATCGGTTACGAGCCAGAGCGCGACTATCGCTACGTCGAGATCAACCGGGCCTTGCGGCAGGCCCACCCCGGCATCGTAGCCCGGATCCTCGACGGGGTCGCGGAACGTGGAGGACAGGCGGCGCAGGATCCGGACACCGACCTGATCCGCATCAACGACGAGTTCACGGCGTCGGTGGTGTTGGCACGATGTTTCGAGACGCAGGGCGGTTCCCTGCGATGGCGCATCCGTCTCGATACTGGCCTGGTGCCCGACATCACGATTGCCGTGCGAATGGACGAATTGAACGAAGTCCCGCGGGATTACTACCTGCTGCCGAGCATCGACATGACCATGGCCAAGTTGAGGTTGGCCAAGCAGAACGGGCTGTCGCTGGACGCCTACCGCTTCGACACGCTCGACTATTTTTATGCGCTCGCTGGCCGGGCCCGGATCACGGAGGCCGCCTGATGCCCGACGACGCCCAAGACATCACCCAGAAACAGGTTACTCTCATCCCCACCGACCGAATTCGCATCCTCAACCCCCGTGTGCGCAACCGGCGCACTTTTGAGGAAATGGTTGAGAACATCGCGAAAATCGGTCTGAAGCGACCCATCACTGTAGCGCAGCGCGCCGGAACAGACCCTGCGGAATATGATCTCGTCTGTGGCCAGGGGCGGCTTGAGGCGTTCATGGAGCTTCAGCAGCATGCCATACCGGCCATCATCATCGACGCCGACGAGAGCGACTGCCTGGTCATGAGCCTCGTCGAGAACTGCGCGCGCCGCCAGCACAGCCCGATCGACCTGATGCGCGAGATCGGCAACCTGCGCAAACGCGGCTACAACGACCGCCAGATCGCAAATAAGATCGGCGTCACGCCAGACTACGTCGGCATGATCGCGGGCTTGCTTGAGCGCGGCGAAGAGCGGTTGGTCTCGGCCGTCGAAACCGGCCTTCTGCCGCTGAACCTCGCCATCGACATTTCAAAGACAGATGCCGAGGGCGGGCAGCGCGCTCTGATGGACGCCTACACCCAGAAAAAGCTACGCGGCAAGAAACTGGCCGCCGTGCGCCGTCTCATCCAGCAGCGCGATGCACAGGGTCCGCACCTTCATCGCAACCGCTATGGCAGAAGCGACGGCACCAAGCGGCCCCTGACCAGCGACGCGCTTGTGAGAGCCTATCAACAGGAAGCAGAGCGACAGAAGTTACTGATCAAGAAAGCCGAACTGACACAAGGCCGCCTGATGTTCGTCGTGGAGGCGTTTCGCTCGCTGCGCGACGATGACCACTTCCTGACGCTCTTGCGCGCGGAGGGGCTGGATACCCTGCCTACCTATCTCGGGCAATCACTGGATGCGGGAGCGGCAGAATGAGCCGGGGCAAGCGCAAAACCCCGGACGCGGTCACGCTTGGCTTCGAAAGCGATTGCGTCACCGTGCCGGTAGAGGCCGTCTTGCCCGTGCGCGCGCTGAGCTCATCGGTCAAATCCAGCCGCAAGTACCGCCAGATCACCGCGTCCATCAAAGAGGTTGGCCTGGTCGAACCGCCGGTCGTCACGAGATCCACGGGTGAGGAAGACACATATATGCTGCTGGACGGGCATATCCGGATCGAGGTGCTGAAGGATCTCGGCATCGAACGGGTCGAATGCCTGATTTCCACGGACGACGAGGCCTTCACCTACAACAAGCGGATCAGCCGTCTTGCGCCCATCCAGGAGCACAAGATGATCCGCAAGGCCATTGAGCGCGGGGTCTCCGAAGAAAAGATCGCCCTGGCTCTCGACCTCAATCCGCGCAGCATTGTGCGTAAGGCCAAGCTCCTCGACGGGATCTGCGAAGAGGCCGTCGGCATCCTGAAGGACAAACACTGTGCGACCGCCGTGTTCGAAATCCTGCGCAAAATGAAAGCCATGCGCCAGATTGAGGCCGCCGAGCTGATGATGAACGCGAACAATTATTCTCCGGCTTACATCTCTGCAATTCTGGCGGGGACGCCCCAGGCGCAGCTGGTGGACACCAAGAAACCCAAGAAGATGAGGGGCATCACCCCCGAGGCCATGGCCCGCATGGAGCGCGAGCTGGCCCGGCTGCAGGAAGGGATCACATCGATCCAAGACTCCTACGGCCAGGACCACCTGCAGCTGACCGTCATCAAAGGGTATCTGGGAAAGCTACTAGGGAACGCCAGGATCGTCCGGTATCTGATGCAGCATCGGCCGGAGTTTCTGACAGAATTTCAAGCGATCACCGAGATGACCTCCGCTCCACCAACCGAGTTGGAATAGCCAAAGCTGCCAGAACTGATGGGGACCCGGACCCGACAAGCGCTGGGACCGCAGGAGACGCCGGACAGTGGGCCGGATCGAGCGCGGCGGGGATGGCGGCGAACCCGCTCGGAGCCCACCAGGTCGGCTGAGGTTTCGCCGACCGCGCGACCACGCATGTGGTTGCGACATTTGCAGGCGTGCCGAGGGTTGGCGCGGATCGGCACGCCTGCTTGGTTTATCGTTCGTTCTCGCCAAAACGGGTCCTGCCGTATCTGTTCGACCGTCTTGCATTTGGACTCATGCAGGGGAGGTTCCCCGAAGACTAGTGCCATGAAACGGTAGCGCTAGAGTAGTTTTCTTCCCTGGCAGATTAGGTTTCCGAGACGAGTGCAAGAAGGATGCTAATTGGCTCAGAGGACTTGGGACGAATTCTTCCGGAACCATATTCTTGTATATAAGCTGATGCCTCGGCACTAATGACCCGCGCCATCGATAGCGAGCGTTCCAACGCTGCTACCTGACCCTGCCAAAGCTCTACTGGTCCACTTTCGGGCGGAGAGCTTCTACGACGTTCAAGTGCGAGTTCTCTGTTTAGAATCTCGGCCTGGAAGTGCCCGAAGATCTGCATGGCGAGGTACTCGAGAGCGGGACGGGAACGCTCCAAGGTCTCAGATTGATACCGTGTCGTCTCTGTACTGAGCTGATTGAGCTGGCTAGACCTCACTGCGCGCGCGACCTCTGGCTTCTCAAGCGCAGATAGCGGTGTTTTCCCTCGAGCCACCGCATTATTGGTCGACGACGTTAACGGCTGCAGGCAAAGATCAACTTGCTCAGTCGATAATCCGGTCCAGCCATCCTTCCCTTTGACGGAACCAATGCGCAACATTTGCGCAGGCACTTCAAACCGCACCCTGCGCTGAATTGCACGCAACATGACCTGCAAACGCCGACGGTCGGCGGTCAGCGACTTTCTTTGAGCTTCGGTCGGTGCTGACGCCAGGATCTCATTTGCAGCGGGCGACCAAAGTGGCGGCAGAAGCTCGTCGGGAAAGGGATCCAGACTAACGACAGTCGCTATTACGATCGGCCCGATATCCCGTGCTGGATGCCCTTCTGGAAGCCGCACGCTCGTCTGGACAACTGGCTTCGTGGGTCCAAATTGTTCCATGACGCCGGTCGAGTAACCGTGCACCAAAGCGTCATGCAAATCGCCTCCATGATCGAGAAAATGCAGTGGGCGAGCGGATTTCGAACCCTCGGCGGATCGCTCCCCATCATCAGTGAAAACGCCCTTGCGCGGAGGAGCGGTAATTGCTGAACGCCGATAAATGAAAGGTACATGCCCCGTCATCCAGTTGTCCCGAGACGCTCCCGGCAGCAAGAATGGGCTGTCACCTGCACGCCCCCTCTCGCCAACTCCGTGGTACCAGATTGTCTGGAAGCCGTATCCGTCCTCTTTGTCGACACGACCTCCCACATCGAAATCGGTCGAACTCGAGATTGCCCTGAGCCATGCGCCTATCGCGCGCTCTTCCTTGCGTATCGGCGTATCATTTGGACGCGCTCGATCATTCATCATTGCGGGAGCTGGGCACGGCTGCTCATGCCAACTTTCGTATTCTGCCGACGCCCGCCTCACTGTGAAGGGATCAGCTGACGCAAAGCGAGTTTGCAGACCTGTACCCTTACCAGCGAGCGGTGATACGCCACGAGTTGTTTGGCGTTTGATTGCAGCTTGGCCTAGTAAAGCTTGAACCTCAGTCAACTCGGACGGCGATAATGGAGGAAGAGGTGAATCGAAAACTCCAAGGGCCGAAACTAGGTCGGCAATTGCTGCTTCTTGCGAACCTTCAAGCAGGATCCGCCAAATCTCAATTGTACGCTTGGCCCCCTTTCTATCACCTGTGGAACGGAGCCGGTCGACTCGACCGATCAACTGATCAATACTGTCAACTTCCCAAGGCAGAGAGAAAAAGATGATGCCTTGTGCGACGTGATGAAGATTGAGCCCTGCTTGCACCCAATCCCCCACAAGTAACAGGCGGCTGTCCCCGGACAGCATAGGAGCAAGTGTCTCTTGAATTTCTCTCAGGTTGGTCACGCCTTCGACGTCAGTCGAAGCGGGGCGGCGCAAGACCGAGATCGCATCCGCAAGATCTGGAAAGTAGCGAGGCAACGCCGTCCTCAGCATGTCGATGGTCGGGTTGTCGCCACATACAATGATGAACGCCTTGTCCGGATTCTCGCCCCACTGAGCGGAGAGAATGTCGAGGAGCGCGTCCAGGCGGCTGTCTCCAGGGTTCTCGAGCGAAGCAATACGCGCCTCTTCCGCCATTTTGCCGAGAGTGCCGCCGCGCGTGGTCACTTCAGCCAAGACCGTACGCGCAGCCCTTGCGCTTCGCTGGAGAGCTTTGGCTGACGTCCATGCCGAACCTTGAAGTCCCTGCTCGGGATCGGCGTCCTGGAGAAGCATGTCGGCAATTTCAAATCGCAACCGCTCCGGCGCCAAAGGCTGAATTCGGATTTCGTGGTTCCTTCGTTGAGGAAGGTACTCGCCCCAATCAGCGCGTCCGTTTCGTATTACCCGCCGTCCCGCCCCTGCTCGAACGAAGCCATTGGTTCTTTCGAGCAAATCCTCTGGGTTGCGTATCGCTGAAATGGCCTGCGCCTCGCGATCTTCCAGAATCTCGTCAAGCGGTCGGCCCTCGATTCTGGCGCGAAAGGCAGCTTCAGGTTCGATCATCCGCAGAATGGGATCGCGCCACGAGGGATCGCCTAGTCGGGGTGTGGCCGACAGTACCAGCACCTGTCGAAACTCGTCCGCAACTTGAGACACGAACTGGATCGCATCGCGTGGCATGGTTTGCGGCTCGTCCACGATCAGCAAATCGAAGACAGTAGGGTCAGCGCTAATAGTACGTGCTTCCTGTCCACTTCGAGTCATAAGATCACGCGGTCTGGCCAGCGTGATTGGCGAAGTCTCGTCATCGCTCGCGTCAATGGTCCCGGCTATCGCGGGCATTACATGACCGCGAATCCAAGCCTCCTCTTGCCATTGCGACAAGAGATTGTCCGGTGCGATCACGAGAGTTCTGTGCGACGGATCTTGCCATCGCAAGGCATTGATTATCATCAGTGCCTGGACTGTCTTCCCGAGGCCGACCTCGTCAGACAGCAAATGCCGAATATGGCTGTCGCCCAGCACCCGGCGTACAGTCGCAAGCTGATGAGGTAACGGATCGGCGGCGGCACCTAGAGCGCCTCCCAAGCCAATGCCAAGCGCGGATGTTTTGCGACGTAGAGCCTGTAGCCCGTTTATGAACCGCAGATATTGATCCATTACACTGGGCTCCCGTCGGGCATGTCCAACAGAGCCAGTTTTCGCCGGAGTGCAACGTAGCGGACAGCGCGGCTGGTTTGTATGTCTGAAAGGCCCTTTGCCAGAAATCGTGGCCACTCATCAGCTTCGATCATCGCCCGCGGCGAAAGCCACAATTGCAGCATTGTCCGCAATTCGGCCCTCCCAAGCCATCTAAGCCCCGGCCGCCGGAAGGCATCGACGTGGCAGGAGTCGAGCAGATCCACAAGATCATCCTCGGTAAGTTCAGCATACCAGGTGTTCATCAGTGCCTTCCACCGCGCTTCTGGCAGGATAAGGTGCCGGAACATTGGTAGAAGCGGGATGTCCCGAGCGCGTTCCAACGCCTTGCGCCATGTCGTCGAGGAACGGGCCATGTCGACTTCTTCGAACGCTTCGCGGCCGCCAGCTTGTACGTGTCTACGCAGATCCTCATATGCATCGATAACCGCGAGATCGAGGTCGCCAGCAAGTTCGTCGTCCAATCGGGCCAGCGCGTCTGTTATATCGGGTACCGTTTCCCTCAGACGTGCGATCAGCCGGTCCCGAAGAAAAAGCTGGTCCGAATTGGATTCGATCTCTGGCAGATCCTCGCCTGAAACGAGACCGAGTGCCTCAGCACTTCTCAAAAGTGCGCCGTGTTGAGACAGGATCGAAAGATCGATGCCGGATTCGAGCTTGCGCCATGCCACGCCACAGAGCAACTCGATCAGTGTTTCTTCCAGAGATTCAACAACCGACCAGCGTCGCCAGTTACCGAATTGATCGCTCGCTTGGGCGAGTTGCCATGCAACATTGGCACGCGCGAGATCAATCAGGCCAACACCGTTATTCCGCGAGCTTGCCTCTCGCAAAAGCGCAGGAATTGAGGTGGAATCGGCTTCGTGCATACCAATGTGAAACTCTGACCTCTCTGAGATGATCAGGCCTGACGCTAGCGCCCCGTAATCTGTGGCATCGGGGAGAATAAGCCGAGTGCCTGCAGGGACGATTTCTGACGTACGCGGGATCGGAGACTGCAGGGTTGCAACCATAGAAGGCAAAACCCTGCCATCTTCATTTGTACTGATCCACTGATCCGAGTCCGTATCATGGTGAAATTCGCGGCGCATTGAAGGAAGCGAAATGCTGAGTTGCACAAGACCATGAACATCGACTGTCAGGCGCAGGTCTGAAAGGCCCGCTGAGCCTTCAGCCAGCTGCGCCCGCAGCGCTCGAATTAGGGGTGAATGCCCAGTTATTCGAGCAGGAAGTCGGTCAATGACACCCTCGGAAATTACCTCGGGTTCCTCGGCCGATCGGAGCCGTAGCCTTACCGGGACTTCCTCAAGATTGAACGGTGCCGTAACCCTGATTTCCAACCGCCCAGCCTCCAGATCGGAGATGTTGGCGTTGGCGGGAAAAATACTGATCGACGCGGGCTCCAGGTCGGGGGGCTCGACAACTTCGAACTCAACTAGATCATGGTCATCGCCGTCTGCAGGTCCAACCCAATGCCTGCCTACACCAGGCTCAAAAACGGACCAGTCATCCTCTTGGAGTCGGAGCGTTTCGCTGGCAGGCTGAACCCCGTCGAGCAGCAATGTTCGATGTGTCAAGCTTTGCGCGGCAAGTACTGGAACGCCACGCAGAAAACTGTTTTGAGCGCCCGACATTAGCAGACCGAGAAGTCGTAGCGACGGTGCCTTATCGGAAACCTTGAATCCATTTCGTCGCAGCAGTTCGACATCAGCTCCCGAAGATGTCTCGAGCCAACGAAACTCTGGCGTGCCATCGTGGTCGATCCACAGCAATTGGATCATTGAGGCATTTGGAGCAAGGGCTTCGTCCGGAAAGATGGTGCGGGCAGTCCGTTCGCCCCGCTCGATGAGGAAGAAAGCCGATTGCAGAGGCTGCAAACTCTCAAGCGCCTCATAAGCGGGACCTTGCTCGACATGTGCTGCATCGCCACGGGATAGAGGGTCGGTAGGCATTCCGGTGAACTTGCCAAGCCCGATTTCCCCACCGGCGAGAAATGAACGGAGCGCGATGGTCTGATCGCTTCCTGCAGCCCTTATCCGGTCTCCCTGAATACGCAACGCGGCGATCACCTCATCACGCGATTGGGACGGCAGCGCAGGCCCTCTGACCAGAAGCTGCTTCGGCACGCTGTCAACAAGCGTCATTACGAATTGAGACGGCACAATCGCGGTAACACGAGCTGATCTTCTTGCTGCAGCCTTGCGCGCTTCCGAAATTGCGCGATGTGAGCTGAGGTCTTTCCTTATGTCATTGTCAATCCGCTGCAGGATACCCTGAGAAAGCCAGCCTTCTGCATCTGGCGCAAGAAGACGCCGCATGACCTCTGCAGCAATATCTTCCTGCTGCAACCAGTTCTCGAAGCGACGACTGGCATGCCCGGCAGCCAGCATCTTGAGATACTCAAGCAGGCCATCCATGTTTTCCGCCGAGATCCCCGCTCTAACGGATCGTCTCAGGGCATCCGTCAACTGCGGCTGTATCTCCAGCGGAACTAGAGCGTTGCCAATCGGCCAAGCGATATGTGGGAAATGACGCTCCCAAGGACTGTCACCCGGCCTTGCCAGTCGAAAACTCCGATGTCCCAGATCAAACAAGCGGGACAATCCTGAACGGAACGCCGACCCGGCTTCCACGCCGAGCTCATGAGCCAAGACCGGCCAGAAATCGGTACCCGTTCCACGGTACCGGTAACCCACCTCAGTGGCCATGACGAGAAGTGGCAGATAGCTCCAGGACCACGCAGCTCCTTGTAGCTGGGGATCGGCTTCAAGCTGACCAGAGACTGCCGTTCTCAGCTCTTCCAGTGCGGCTTCGTCAAGGCCATGCTCAATTGCAAAAAGAGGAAGCTGGTTTCGTGCACCGGCAAGGTCTGCGAAATGATTGGCAAGTGACTCATGTCTGTCTTTTAGCGAATTGCCGATATGCATTTGTATTTCCCGAACTCGCAACTCTGCTGCCGAGTCTTAGCTCCAAAAAGAATTTCACGGCGCGATATATCCGTGACAAGGTTGACTGCTAAGCAATTGAACGTCAATCATCTTCCTGTGGTACTTTGCGAGGCATTCTGTGAACATTGAACCTACTTTGATCACCGGCCTTCGTATACCATCGGGGTCCGGACCTCGCACTAGAAGAGCGATTGCGGATCTGGTGCGCCGTGTCGTAAGCGCCCGCCGTGGCGTTAGTCGGATTGCTGTGGTGGAATGGGTTCAGCAGTTTATTGAGGGACCAGACCGTTCGGAAGCCTCGGCACTGGTGGAAAGCGTGATCGATGCGCTGTGTGAGATCAAGGACGTCGGTTTCGGAACAACACTTGGCGAGCCAGTCCTCGTGGCTTTGCCCGTACGTCGTGTAGCGCTGCCTGACGGCAAGGTCGTTGCGATAGGAGATCATCGTATCGAGAGCGGCGCGGGTTCTGAACATCTGGTACCAGAAGTTGATGAGACCGCGACCGAGACTCTGATCGATTTTCTCGACTCCTTCGAAGGCCCGGCTGTCCTGACCGGGGCACCCGCTCTTTCTCCGAAGGGACGATGGATCGGCGATGGAGCAATGGCTTCAGCGCTTCGCAGAGCGCTTACATTGAGCGGCGTGTTCGATCCTGTGACCCTGGAGTGGTCAACGAGCGAAGTGAATGTCGCTTTCATCAATGATTGGTTCGGACTCGCGGATAATGCATCAAGCACGGAATCCACTTCGGGCCCCGATACAAGCCAACTGCGTGTGGCAAAAGCGGCCGCTGGTTCTCGCATGGTTGTTGAAGCCGGACCTGGTGCAGGCAAGACTCATGCTGCCTGCGAGCGGGTCATTGCGCTTGTACAGGACGAGGACCTTGCACCGTCACGCATATTGCTTCTCAGTTTCACTCGCGTTGCTGTTGCCGAGCTGAGAGCTCGCATTGCTCAGCGATTGCAGGATGTGCCAAATGTGGCGGCACTGCAGATCCGTACGTTCGACTCCTTCGCCGCGCGAATGCTTACGGCCTCGAATTCTACCTTTCCGGGTGGTTATGACGCCGCCATCCAGGCTGCGGCTCGACTTCTGAGGTCAGACGATCCGCTTGTGGCAGATGCGATTGGACAGCTGGAACACGTCATAATCGACGAAGCCCAAGACCTCGTCGGCGACCGAAAAGAACTTTGCGAAGCACTGGTGTCGTTGCTAGATTCCAGCTGCGGCATCACGGTTTTTGGGGATTTCGCGCAATCGATCTACGGATATCAGCAGCGTGACAAGTCTAGCTCGACATTTCTGACCGAAATCGCGCAGCGCGATGATTTTATCTCTGACAGGCTCGAGACGGACCACAGGACTAAAACAGTGGCTTTGCGGGAGATGTTCCGCGCTGTTCGAGGGACCTTGCGGGATGATCAAAGCGGATCTCGCGAGGGCTACTTCAACGTCCGAGAGCAGATCAAGGCTGCCGCACTCGAAAACGAAATCACCAGGTTCGCGGCGCATTCTTCAACGACAAGAGGGCTGATACTGACACGAAGCCGCCGAGGCCTTTTCACGGCGGCTGAAGCCATGAGGTCCACGGGCCGCCGATTCCGTCTCCGCCTGCCTGACCGCCCGCTGCGGATCGAGCCTTGGATTGGTGCCATTCTCGGCGCGCATCAGGCATCGGAGAGCATTTCGCGCGATGCATTCGGTGGCATGCATGAGATGCTTTTTCCGGCGGCTGTACGCGATGTCGATGAATCGTGGGAGATCCTGCTCGATCTCGATGGATCTGGTCGCGATAGCATAGTGGTGGGGCGCGTGGCCGACGGATTAACTGAGCCGCCGCTAGAACTACTCAGTGATCATGAGGGCAATGCAGGACCTTTGCTTTCAACGATACACGCCATCAAAGGTCGCGAGGATCAGCGGGTGATGTTGCTCCTAACCCGAGCGCCGCACGGCGAAACTGTAGACTGGGGCGAGGAAGCGCGTGCATTGTACGTCGGTGCGACCCGCGCGAGCACGGAGTTGCGCACTGGCTGGATCAGTCCGGTGAAGTTTTACACAACGGGAAAGCCTGAACGGTATTGGGCGGCCCGTTCTGATCATCGGTTGATCGAGATCGGCCTTGAGTCCGACCTTCTCGACTGGCGGGAGTTCCTTCATTCGGGGCATGTCATCAATGAAGCCGAAACAATTGCCAGAATCTGGCAGGCTTCGATCGAGGAACCCAAGGTTGTGGCAATTCCAGACTCCGAAGGCCGGTTGATCCTTCGGTTCGAGGACGAAGATGGATTTGCAATTGGCGCCCTTTCATCGGATTTTGCCGAAATGGTGCAGTCGATCAGGCAGGTCGCACCGGATGCCACCCCTCCAGAATTGATTTCGGGTATTTCGGTTGTGGGGGCAACCACCGTTGTTGTTCCGGGGAATGCTGGTGAATTGCCGGGGCTTGCGCTCACGCCCCTACTGGGTGGCTTTGCCCGGATCCCCCGCTGATCCCTTGGAATTACGGAGTAAAAAGATGATTGATGTGCGCGATACCCTGCTTGAACGGATGAAAGTCGATCTGATCGGCCCGGAGGCCCCAAATGAGCTGATTTCGGATCGGCCAACAGATCGGTATCTTACGGGGATTCTTTTTCCACCGCGCACCAGCATGTCAGCTGAAGACGATGATGAGGCGAGTGATGCCGACGATGCAGAGGGCACCGGCACCGCGCTGGATGGTGTAAAGGCAGCTTCAACATTTCGCCCTAGTTCAGCAGGGCTGTCCTTTGCAGTCGGGTCAATTGGCGCGGCCCCCAAATTGCGGGTCAAGGTTGAAGGTGCGCGTTATCGGCCAGAGGGTGCCGAGGGTGACGAGGGAGCTTCGCGGACAGGGCGTGCTACGCACTGGCGCCGTGAACCCAAAATGGCGGAGATTGATCTCGACCTCGAAACTATGAGGACACAGGCCGCTCCCACGGAAAGTCTCGACGGCAGCGGCCTGCCGGGTGTCACGCTTCACTGTCGCGTGGCTCCCTGGGGAGAAATTCTCATGGTCACGCTAGCAATTACTAATGACTTGAAGCCTGCCGCGAAGAAAAGCCGCGCAGCAAATGAGGAAGCTACACTGTTCCAGGTTTCGCTTTCCGTCGAATGTGCAGACGATTGTCAGTTCGTCCCGAAGCCTGATCAGGCGGGAGCCACCACCATGGACGATGACGGTCGATCTTCATCTCTGCTCTATCGTAATGTGCAGCAATGGGCCGTAGGGCATACCTGTTCAGCCATGTGGGACGAGCCGGATGATGGCACTGTCCAGAGCGTCATTACCAGCTGGTTTCCGGAAGCGATGGTTCATGTAATCAGCGCTGCGGGCGATAGCGAATTCCAGGACGAACATGTAAAGGCGCAGATGGGCGCTGCGTTTCTTGCCTCGCAGGAAAAGGACGGACTTTGCAGTGGCCTGACAGCATTCGTCGATGCCTATGGATCATGGATTTCGAGAATGGAAGAACAGGTGCCGTTCCTCTCGGAGCAGTTCTCTGACCAAGGCAATCTGCATATGCTACGTTGCCGTGCGGCCGAGACTCGAATGCGTGTGGGCATTGCTCTACTTGAAAGCTCGCCCGAGGTCTTGGCGGCCTTCCGCCTCGCAAATACCGCCCTTGCGTTGCAATATTCGTGGCGGATAGATCCCGATCCGCCCGAACTTGTCTGGCGGCCGTTTCAGCTAGGGTTCGCGCTGCTAAGCCTCGAATCCATTGCCAATCCGGAATCGCCAGATCGAGAGACAATGGATCTGCTATGGTTCCCGACCGGCGGCGGCAAGACCGAGGCTTACCTGCTGTTGACCGCGTTCGCGATTTTCTTGCGACGACTTCGTGCGACTGGCGAACCTCTTGGTGCAGGGGTGACCACCTTCATGCGCTATACTCTCCGCCTGCTGACGATTCAGCAATTCGAGCGCGCTGCCGCCCTGATCTGCGCTTGTGAGATGGTCCGGCTTGGCAAGCTGGAGAAAGGTGCGGTCCAGCTGCCTGATCATTTCTTGACTGACGTGCCGATTTCGCTTGGGCTTTGGGTCGGTGAGGGTGCGACTCCGAATAGCTTGGCAGATGCCGAAAAGGCACTGGATACAGAAGGTGAAAGCTCTCCCGCCCAGTTGCGGAATTGTCCATGCTGTCATGGTGTTCTTGATTGGACCATTGCGGTCGACAAAACCTGTGTGGAGGTAAGATGCCGTTCAGGAACATGTGCTGTTGGACGCGCCCTCGGTCGGTTGCCGATATGGACGGTTGACGAGGATGTCTATCGCGAGCAACCCACCCTGGTGATCGGCACGGTCGATAAGTACGCGCAGATCACACGCAATCAGACCTCTGGCCGTCTGTTCGGCTTAGGGACTCCTGCGGCACCACCCGATCTGATCATTCAGGATGAGTTGCATCTGATTTCAGGGCCGCTTGGAAGCCTTGCCGGTCTTTACGAAACTGCGGTTGATGAAATGTGTCGCGCCCGAAGTGGGCACAGGGCCAAGGTGATCGGGTCGACTGCCACAATCCGTAGGGCGGAGACACAGATCAGTGCCCTGTTCGACCGCGGCTCGTTTCAGTTCCCACCACCTGGTCTCGACCATGCGAACTCCGGATTTGCCATTGAGAACAGAAAAGTTCCAGGCCGCCGATATGTTGGCGTAACAACTGTAGGAAGGTCGGCAAAGTTCACCCAGCAGGCGGTCGCAGCCTCGCTCTTGCAGGCCGCGACTGATCCCGCGCTCGGCGACGACAAACGCGATGGCTACTGGACTTTGGTAAATTACTTCAATTCGCTGCGTGAACTGGGTGGAGCGCTGGTTCTGATGCGAGACGACGTCGCACGAAGCGTGAAGGACTATGCCTCGCGCAGGGGAAATGAAACAGCGCGCGAAGCCGCAACTCAAATCGAGCTGACTAGCCGGGTCCGTTCAAGCGATATCCCGCGATTTCTCAAGGACCTCGAGCGGCACTGGAGTGATCCGGATCACATCGACATTGTCTTGGCGAGCAATATGATCTCTGTAGGAATGGACGTCTCGCGTCTGGGTCTGATGGTGGTAAATGGTCAACCGAAAACAATTGCTGAGTACATTCAGGCAACGAGCCGAGTCGGCCGCAGTCAAAAGGCTCCCGGACTGATCATAACGCTCTTCAACGCCGCTAAATCCCGTGACCGCAGTCGCTATGAGACCTTTGCCAGCTGGCATCGCAGTCTATATCGCGATGTCGAAGCAACGAGCGTGACTCCTTTCGCTCCACGGGCTCGAGATCGAGCATTGCATGCGCCATTCGTTGCAATGATACGCCACCTCGTCGATGGGATGGCCGACCCCGGAGTAATCGAGCAACATCAGCGCGAGGCCGAGGCCCTTCTAGACAAGGTCATAGAGCGAGTCGAAAGAATCGATCCCGCCGAAGCAGTTGATGCGCGCAAACAACTCAACAAGTTTCTAGATGACTGGTTCGATCATCACGGCCTGAAGGATTATTGGAGCGACTACGGAGACGCACTTCTCACGTCAGCAGAGGCGGCCGCGGTCCGTGGGAACAAGGCCCGTTTCGAAAAGCAGAAACCTACGCCAAACTCCTTGCGCTCGGTCGAGGCGTCAACGTCGTATGTTCTGCTTGAAGGTGGACAAGAAAGGGGTCCGAGGCAATGAAACCCATTGGCAAGATCCGCCGCAGTCAGGTCCTTACGGGCAACGGCCCGGGGGCGATTATCGATTTTCGTGGAGAAGATGGCGCACCAATTTCCGTAGTCGCGGCTGGACTCGAGGCATGGGACCAACTTTCCATCAAGAAAGGCCTGTTGAACGACCAGCGCATTCATCACGAGCCCTTGCAGGCGCGGCTGCAGGTCAACGGCTTCAGACTGCCTCCTGTGGGAGAGGAAAAGGTCGGTAAGGACAATAGGCCCCGTTTGGTGCCTTCCTATCGTTTTCCGGATTGGCATGTCTGTCCAAAGTGCAATCTTCTGCAGCGCAGCAGGTTTTGGGGTGCCGAGATTGGGAAGCCTGAACTTTGGTGCCCGACCTGCAGCAGCGGGCGCGGTCGGCGCATAAAGAAAGTTTACGCAGTTCCTGTACGATTTGTCGTCACCTGTCCCGCTGGTCACTTACAGGACTTTCCATGGATGTCATGGCCCAGGCACTCAGAGTCTTGCTCGCGGAAGAAAGCCCTGAAGCTGATCGGTGATGGTGCTGGCCTCAAGGGGCTCAGGGTCCATTGCACTGAATGCAAGTCCGAGCGCGACCTTGACGGCGCCCTGTCACCTTCCGCGCACGCCAACCTGAGATGCGACGGAAAGTCACCATGGCTGAAACTACCAGCGACTGGTTGCAACCATCAGCCTGTTGCAATCCAGCGCGGCGCGTCAAACGCTTATTTCCCAGTGATCGCATCGGCGCTGGATGTTCCACCATTCGGCGGCTCATTCAGAGATATGCTGGAAGATTTCTGGCCAGATCTGGTTGCATTGGACGACCGATCTCAGCTTCCCGACTATGTTCGGAAGCGAATTCACCCAAATTGGCCAGACCCTGATGTCACGTCAGAAGAATTGACATCTCGGATCATGACGCTTCTGAAGATGCTGGACGAGAAGACTGGCGACCTACGGCCAAACGAGCATCTCATGTTGTGCTCGGGCGGACCAGACAACGAGGCGTTTGCCGAGTTTCAAGTCAGACCTCAACTTCTTCCTCACGAAATGAAGGGCTTGCTGGACCATGTCGTGTCGGTAGAGCGTCTTCGCGAGGTTCGGGCTCTGCAGGGTTTCACGCGACTAAGCCCCGTTGAGGCAGGAGATAGCAGTTCATTCATCGCTCCACTTTCGGAAAGGAAGTTGAACTGGTTGCCCGCGATAGAAGTTCGAGGCGAGGGAATCTTCATCAGCTTCGATGAGCCTCAGGTCATCGAGTGGGAGAACAGACCCGAAGTCATAGCGCGAGCCGCTGACGCGCATTCAGCAGCAGAGCGCTCTTGGAAAGAGCACAACAGCGAAGAGCGCCCTTTTCCACTTACGATCTCAGCGCGCTTCTTATTGGTACACACAACCGCGCATGCTCTCGCAGAGCGCCTGTCGCTAGACAGTGGATACTCCACAGCTTCTATCCGCGAAAGGCTATACGTTTCGCCGGGCCCGGGTGGGATGTGCGGCTTTCTTCTGTACACGTCGGCCCCAGACTCTGATGGAACACTAGGGGGACTGTCCCGCAAGGGACGAACGAGCGAGCTAGGCCCAATACTCCTTGCCGCATTGCGGGACCTCGAATGGTGTTCGTCTGATCCGCTCTGCAGTAGTGGTATTCTCTCCCTTTCCGAGGGCTCCGGTTCTGCCGCTTGCCATTGCTGCACGTTTATCCCCGAAACTTCCTGCGAGCATTTCAACAGGCACTTGGACCGCGGAATGCTTGTCGGTAAGCCGGATCAGCCAGAAATTGGTTTTTTTCGGGCTCTGCTTGAAGGGAAGATTTGACGATGGCACGGGTCTATCCGAAGCAGCTGCCCAAGCATGTTCTTGAAAACCCAAAGTTGTCATCAGAGGTCCGCGTCTATGAGCGTATCCGTGACAAGGTACCAGGCGACTTTACCTGCTATTACTCGCGGTCATGGCATGAAGCCGATGATCATGGTGCCGAGTTTGATGGTGAGGCAGACTTCATAGTTGCACACGCAGAGTACGGCCTGCTGTTTCTCGAAGTGAAGGGAGGGCGTGTCAGTTGTCGTGAGTCAGACGGCCAGTGGCTGACCGAGGACCGGGATGGCTTCAAATTCAAGATCAAAAGCCCGATAGCACAGGCGCGCAGCAGCAAACACCACTTCCTCAAGCGTCTGAATGAAAACAAGAGGCTCGGACGACGCTTCCTTCGTGTTCGGCACGGTGCAATTCTTCCCGGAAGTGCACGGCCGAAACGTCCACTTGCGCCGGATGCGCCGCTTGAGATCGTTGCGTTTGGCGACGATATGGAAAATCTCGACAAGTGGATATTGCGCCGCATGACCGAAGGCGGCGATCCGAGGGAAAAGCCTCTCGGCCTCGATGGATTGAGGGCGCTGGAGGAGCTGCTCGCAAGCCACTTCGAGTTGCGGGCACATGTTGGCTTCAGCCTTGCCGATGACGCGATGACTATAGATCGGCTCACGGGGGAACAGGCATGGATTCTTGACTCCCTGGAGGACAACAGGGAGATGGCCATATCCGGCGGTGCAGGTAGCGGGAAGACAGTGCTAGCGATCGAGAAGGCTATAAGGTGCGCGGCCGAGGGCCGCCGCACCCTCTTGACCTGCTTCAATGCACCGTTGGCCAATCACCTACGCGACGTCTGCCAAGACAATGAATTCCTTGTAGTTGCCAGCTTTCACTCGCTTTGCCGTTCGCTTGCAATAAAAGGGGGAGTCGTGTTGCCCTCGAATGCTGGTCAAGCGCTGTTTGACACCCATCTTCCGGAAGCACTGGTCGAAGCGATAGGTAACAATCCAAATCTCGGCTTTGATACTATTGTGGTGGACGAAGGACAGGATTTCCGTGACTCTTGGTTGAATGCACTCCGGCTTGCCCTGAGGGACATAGATGAGGGACGTTTCTACGTATTTTACGACGATAATCAGCGCTTGTTCTCTCCAGAGGATGGGTTCATTTCCGCCCTGCCGAAGTCATCGATCGCGCTCACTCGAAATCTTCGAAACACAAAACGGATTCACGAGCTCATGTCTAAATGGTATGAAGGTCGGCGTAGCACTGCGGCAGGGCCCGAAGGGGAAGTCATAGGCTTGCTCGAGTGCCGAAGAAGCGAAATGGCGATGGAGCGCGTAAACGAGCGCGTTGCGCAACTATTGCGCTCAGGACAAGCCAAACCTGGACAAATTGCCGTGCTTACTGGCTCCGGCTCAACATCGATGGCCGCGCCAGAAAAGATCGCGGGGATTCCAACATGCCAATCCGACGAAATACACCCCGACCACATTGTTTTTGATACTGTGCGTCGATTCAAGGGATTGTCTCGCCCATGCGTCTTTCTCGTTGGGATTGAAGAGCTGACCGACCCCGAACTGATCTATGTTGCCACCAGCCGGGCCAACGTCTTGCTAGAAATGGCGGGAACGCCTGAGGACATCGCTCGGATGATGCAGAATACAGTGGATACTTACTGAAATCGACGACATTTCCGACCGTGCTTGGTCAAAGTTATTCGGAAAACCATTTCCGAAATCAGTCAAAAAGATCGTTTCGAATCCGATCCGACGCCCTGTTGTCCTTGGCTCTTGACGCGCTTTTATCGGAAAGCGCAGTCAGAAGAAGATGAGAGATCTGCCGAGCAAGAAACGGCGGCACCGCGTTTCCTACCTGGACGTACTGCTGTGTCCGGTTGCCGAGAAAGAGGTAGTCGTCGGGGAAGGTCTGCAGCCGAGCAGCCTCGCGCACGGTCAGGCTGCGGCACTGCATCGGATCGGGATGTATGAAGTAATGTCCATCCTTGGAGATATGGCTCGTTACCGTAGTCGCGGCCGCGTCGGCCAGCTGGACTCGAAATCGGTCATTGAAGACGCCGCTGTGCCAGTTCCGATGATCTGGGCTGAGCGCGAGGGGAAAATCGGCGGCCTTTGGGCTATAGCCGCTCACTGCTCCGAACACAGCGGCGAACAGATACCGTCCCAGATCCGAGGGCATGTGTCCGCGCGTCTCATGTTGGGCAACAGCACGCAGGTTCGGCCGCTCGAGCCAACGCAGCAGTTCATCGTTCGAGGTGCCATAGCCATCCGGCAGGCATGACGCCGTCCGACGGCTCGACGCGCCCGACTTCATTCGCTTGGCAACGGATGAGAACGCCTCCCTAAGCGGGCCGTCCTCCTTACCCTTATGGATGCTCGCCAAGAGTTTCGCCGCTTCGACAACCTCGTTTCGCCAAGCCGATGAATCGTCTCGACCACGACTAATGCCGCTGCGCAGGTCCGGCATAGTCCCGATCACGTCACTGACCGTTCGCGTCAGGCCCGAGACGGCAATCTCGGCGCGCGCAGCCTTGCCCGCAAGGTCGGACCGAATTCCGACGATGATCACCCTGTGGCGTCGCTGCGGAACCCCGAACTCTTCGGCGCGCACAATGAAATCTGACGGTCGCGCTGCTTCTTGCAGGCTGGCTTTTCCATCTTCCATCCGAACAGTCAGCAGCTCGTAGTGATGACCGTGGCCCGTGCCGAGCGAGGACAGATCCTCCATCAGCATCTCGAAGACAAGTCGGCTTTCGACAGTCGAGGACAGCATGCCCTTGACGTTTTCCATCACGAAAGCGGCGGGACGAAGCCTGTCGAGCACGCGGATGTACTCTCGGAACAGGTAATGCCGCTCATCCTCTTCAGGCACATAGCCGATCTTGCCCTTGGCCCGGGCGCGCCCGACCAAGGAATAAGCCTGACAGGGCGGTCCGCCAATCAGAATCGTATCGTCATAGTTTTTGTGCAGCTTCGCGATGGCACCGTCAATCGCCGTCGCAGCTGCCTCAGTGCCGAGCTCGAGTGCACGAGCCTCATCAATGGCAATCTGCCACGCTTCGGCGTCGACTGCTGACCAATCCGGCTCGGGGACAAGCCCCGCGTGGAAATCGATGAACTGATCGGGCAAGGTGCCGTGAAGCGCCCGGTATTCACGCAGGAACGCGCGCAGCGTCAGGGTGCGATGGGCCGATGCCTCTTTCTCGACCGAGATGCCGATCCGGAACGGCGCATGTCCGTCCTCGACCAGGGAGGCAAATCCCTCGCCAAGTCCGCCTGGACCGGCGAACAGATCGACAATGCCGAAAGTGGCTGACAAATCAGGCTCCTGACGAAATTCATTCAGTCGGTGTATACTAGGTTCCAGATCGAAGACCAGGGTGCACGTGACCGATATCGTAGACAAACAGACCCGTTCCCGGATGATGGCCGGGATCAAGGGGAAGGACACGAAGCCCGAACTGGTGCTTCGGCGGGCACTTCATGCGCGCGGCTTCCGTTACCGGCTGCATTCGAAGAATGTCCCCGGGCGACCTGACCTTGTGTTTCCAAAGCATCACGCAATCGTCTTCGTACATGGCTGCTTCTGGCATCGCCATGAGGGCTGTCGTTACACAACCACTCCATCGACGCGTCCAGAGTTCTGGCAAGCAAAGTTCGACGCGAATGTGATCCGAGACGCCGCCATAGGAGACCAGGTGATAGAGGCAGGATGGCGGGTCGCAACGGTGTGGGAGTGTTCACTGCGCAAGGCCGACCAATTGACGGCAACGGTTGAGCTTCTCAGTGCCTGGCTGCTCTCGGACAGCCGGCAGCTCGAAGTTGGCGAAAAGAATATCAAGCATTCTGAGTGATCGATACTCTGCAGACTGCGCTGAAGACCAAGATGAGCTGACTCTATCTGCAGCCGCGCGCCTGATCTCGCATTACTGCGTAATCACCCATCATCTCGACGACGACCGACCGATCCGGCAGCATCGCCAATTCTTCGGCCGCCCGCGCCTGTAACTCCCTGCTGTATTCCACGACCGGCGGACATGCTGCCACGCCGTTCGTTTCAAAACCCGCCGTCGCGCAGCCGGTCAACCAGCTCGTCACGATCACGAGGGCGGCGAGCCGCCGCCTCCAACATCCTGCGTTGGGCATCATTGGCCTTCTCCGTGGTTTCAAGGCGTTCGGCGAACACAACGGCTTTTGACAGGGACGATGGTCGTGGTGACCCGGGTGGCAGATCGTGGGCCTCGCGGTCCTGACGAACGGCTTCGATGCCGCGTGCCTCGGCATCCGCGATGGAGACGAGCCGCAACGGGATCTGTCGCCCGTCATGGCTGAGCGTCACGACATCCGCCGGATCGAGCGCCAGTCGCGACGGTGGCAGGCGGAATGCAGCGGTCTCCCGCCCAGTCCAGGCTTCCATCAACGCACGGCGGCAGCGCCGTTCAGCTTCCTCGGGCGGGACCGCCATGGGGAAGCTCTCGGAGGCGATCCGGTTCGTGTCCACGGTGATGCGACGCGCCTCGACAAGAGCGGCATCGTAATCCTCGTCAGCCCGCGCTACCTGCCACTTCAGCGCCTGTGGCAGTTCGGTCTCCTGCGCGCGGGTCAGTTCCAGAACGTCGCCGTCGCGAGCGGCCACCAGATCGTCGTGTGTCACACTGGCCACCGCTGCGCGCCCGCGCATGACAAACCGGATCACCCCCTCGGTCTCGACTGCGTCGAAACCGAAATGGCGCGACAACGTGGTAATCGAGGCGCGCGGGCTTTCTAGCGCACCAATCGCATAGCCCTCAACCGCCCCCCAGAGCCCCGATACGTCGATCAGGTTCTCTGGCAAGCCCGCCCGCAGGCAGAGGAGGCGAACGAGCGCCGCCAGCGACACCGCGCCAAGCCGCCCTGTCAGCCAGTGGCCGAGCCGCCAGTTCGCCCCGTCCGTCCACACGTCGGTCAGCGCCGGAAAGAACGGGTATGGCCGGGCATCCCAGGTCCAGGCGGCGCATTCAGGCACATGCACCATCCGGCCGCCATAGACACCGGAAACCGGATTGTTCGCGGCCTCGCCCCACCAGAGATAGGTCGCCTCCAGATAGGCGCGCTGGATCGCGTCATCGCGCCAGCCCCGCGAGAAATGCGGCGTGAAGCTCTCGGACGACTTCGGGTCGAAGAAGACGTTCGGCTGGTTCGTGCCCCGGTCGATGGCGGGACACCTTCGTTTCCGTCACGCAGTCCTTCAACACCACCACGTCCATGGGGCGGCTGACGCTGAACATCCTGCTCAGCTTTGCCCAGTTCGAGCGCGAGGTCATCGGCGAGCGGATCCGCGACAAGGTCGCTGCGTCGCGCAAGAAGGGCATCTGGATGGGTGGGCCGGTGCCGCTCGGCTACAACGTGAAGGACCGCAAGCTGATCGTGGACCCGGCCGAGGCCGAGACGGTGCGGACGATCTTCACGCTCTATGCCCGGTCCAGCTCCACTGCGGAGGTGATCCGCGAATTGGACGCACGCGCGATCCTGACCAAGACCGGTAGGCCTTACGACAAGACCTCGCTGCTCAAGACCCTGCACAACAAGGTCTATCGCGGCCTCGCTGTGCACAAGGGCACGGCCTATCCCGGCGAGCACGACGCGATCATTGACGTCACACTATGGGACGACGTCCATCATGTAATCGCAAACAATCGCGTTAAGCGGGTTGCCGTTGCCAAGGAACCGTCACCGGCGCTGCTGCGCGGGCTGATCTTCACCGAGACCGGCGTCGCGATGACCCCGCACCACACCAAGAAAGGCACGCGGCGCTATCGCTATTACGTCTCGATGGACGCGATCAAGAAACGGCCCAAGGCCGAGATCCGAGGCCCGCAGCGGCTGCCCGGTGGCATGGTCGAGGATGCCGTGGTCGGCGAAATACGCCGCCTGCTGCGCACCCCGGAGGTCGCTGCGCGGGTGTCGCGGACCCTGCGCAAGGATCGGCCAGACCTTGGCGAGGCGGACATCAGCGCGTCGCTCACCCAGTTCGACGACATGTGGAACGCGCTGATCCCGGCCGAGCAGGCGCGCGTGGTCAAGCTTCTGGTGGCGCGCGTCACCGCCAGCGAAGCCGGGCTGGCGGTCGATCTCCGGCATGAGGGCTTGGGCGCTATTGCCGCCCTAATGGCTCCAGCCAAGCCAGAGGTGGCATGATGGCAGAGCCTGAAACCCTCCGCGTCCACATACCGCTCACCATGCGCAATCGTGGCGGTCGCCCCCGCATCCTGCCACCAAAGGAGATCGAGGTGGCCATGGAACGCGGCCAGGATGCCCGCCTCCTGCGCGCCATCGGCCGTGCGTGGGACTGGCGGCGCAGGCTGGAGCGCGGCGACGTCAATACCATCGCCGACCTCGCCAGAGAGGAAGGCATCTCCGACCGCTACGTCAGCCGCGTGATCCGGCTGGCATGGCTCTCGCCATCGGTGCTCGAACGACTGGTCCTGCGGCGCGAGACGCCCAATATCGACCGCATCGCGCAGGAAGGTGCGATGTTCACCGACTATTACGCAGAGCAGAGCTGTACCGCAGGGCGCAACGCCTTCATCACAGGCATGCAGCCGTTGCGGACCGGCATGATCATGCCGCAATTGCCCGGCAGCCCGAGCTATCTTCAGCCCGGCACGCCGATGCTGTCCAAGTTCCTGCTGGATCTTGGCTATAACACTGGGGAATTCGGCAAGAACCACCTAGGGGATCATACCGACGCCCTGCCGACCGCGCACGGTTTTCAGGAATTCTGGGGCTATCTCTATCACCTTGACGCGATGCAGGGGGTGAGCTTTCCCGACATCAATTCGTCACCGACCAGGCAGACCATCGTGCCGCCGTGCAAGAACACGCCGGTTCCCGGGCTGACCGAAGTGGCCGGTGCCGTCGATCCGGCGACCACCATCTGCCTGACGCCACCGCGTCCGGTCATGCATTGCACGTCGAGCGATGGCACCGCGGCAAACACGACCTGCAAGGACGAAGGTCCGCTGACCCTGGACCGCTCCAAGAACATCGACGAGGAGATTTCGGCGCAGGTCATAGACTTCCTTGACCGCAACGACCCCGAAAAGACCGACAAGCCGTTCTTCGTTTGGTACAACCCGGCCCGCATGCACATCACAACCGTCTTGGATGACAAATATCTGGGCATGGTGGGTGAGCCCGGCGGCAAGGACTGGGGCGTCAACGAAGCCGGCATGAAGCAGATGGACGACAACATCGGCTATGTGCTGAAAAAGCTCGAAGATATGGGCGAGCTTGACAATACGATCATCGTCTTCACCACCGACAACGGCGCCGAAACCATCACCTTTCCCGATGGCGGTACGACCCCGTTCAAGGGCGGCAAGCTGACCACATGGGAAGGTGGCATGCGGGCGCCGGCGGTCATTCGCTGGCCTGGCAAAATCGAACCTGGCACCGTGCTGAACGACATCTTCGCGTCGCTCGATTGGCTGCCGACGTTGGTCGAAGCGGCCGGTGGTCCCAAAGGGAACGATCTGAAAGCTGAAATTGAAAAAGGCTCATATCCCGGAATCGTCAAGACGACGCTCGATGGGGTCAACCAGATGGCCTATCTGACCGGAGAGTCCGACAAGGCGGCTCGGGACTACTTCATGTACTACTCGGGCAAGGATCCGTCGGCGGTTCGCTTCAAGAACTGGAAGATGTACTTCGCCATGGTTTCGGATGACCCAACCGGCTTCCTCGCCGGCGTTCTCCCCTACCATTGGACCCAGGTCGTGAACATCAGGCGCGATCCCTTCGAGACCTCAGTCGGGTCTCAGCTCAAGACGTTGATGGGCGTGGGCGGCGCGATTGCCGCGCCGGTTACTGCCTATCAGTATGACTGGAACATTCTGCCGATCGGCCAGCAGTTGTGGCTCAGGGAGCTTGAGACATACGCCACCTTCCCGCCGATGCAGGATCCGTCCAGCTACAACCTGGAAGACGTCATCCAGCGGGTGAAGAACTTGAACACCTCCAGCCACGCGGGGCACTAACGGTCCGGTTGAGGTGAACCAGCGTCAGGCGCCTGGGATTCAGGCGCCTGACAAAAAATACGACTGTGGCGGCGCATCGCGTTTTGCGCCGCCCTCACGACGCAAGGCGCGCTTTCCGGCGGATATGTCGCCTCGCGGAGGAGATGTACAATTACCGGTTGATGATCCTGTCATCGGGACATCCCGTCCAAGCCGAGACGCCAATCAAACGTAGCGCGCGGCCGGCGCGCAGAGCCAGAGCTGGAGAAGACCATGTACAAATTGATACGAAACGTGACCGCGGCCCTGACGGTCGGCCTTGCGCCAATCGCGCTTCCGGCCTTGGCGCAGGACGCGGGTGCCAAACCCAATATCCTGGTGATCTGGGGCGACGACATCGGCCAATTTAACATCAGCGCCAACAACTTTGGCACGATGGGCTACCGCACGCCGAACATTGACAGGGTCTACACTGAAGGTGCCATGTTCACAGACTGGTACGGCCAGCAAAGCTGTACTGCCGGGCGTGCCGCCTTCGTAACCGGGCAATCTCCCATTCGAACCGGCCTGACCAAGGTTGGCCTGCCGGGGGCACCGGAGGGAATGAACATCCTGGACCCGACCATCGCAGGTCTGCTCAAGCCGCTGGGCTACATGACGGGCCAGTACGGCAAGAACCATCTCGGCGACCTCGATGAGATGTTTCCGACCAACAATGGCTTCGACGAGTTCTTCGGCAACCTCTACCACCTGAACGCCGAAGAAGAGCCGCAGAATCCCGATTACCCCCAGAACCCGGAGTTCAGGAAAAAGTTCGGTCCGCGCGGCGTCATCAAATCAACCGCGATCTACGACGATAGCGGCGCACTTATCGGACAGGATATCGTGGATACCGGCCCCCTGACACGCGAGCGGATGGAGACGGTGGACGAAGAAGTGACGGAAGGCGCACTCGCTTTCATGGAGAAGGCGCATGCGGCGGACAAGCCCTTTTTCTTGTGGTGGAACTCCACCCGGATGCACATCTTTACGCATCTGAAGCCAGAATCCCAGGGCGTGACCGGCCTGGGCATCTATGCCGACGGTAGGGGCGCGGCCCTCCTGCATGATGTTCCAATGCCGAAGCAAGCGGTGGCCAAGTACCCTTTCAAAGGGGTCGTCCAGGCTGAGCAAGCTGCTGGTGTTTCGGTCCGTCAGAGTGAAATTCAGAGTTTTCTCATTGGCACCTTCGGCACGGCGGTACCTTACTGCAATTTCCACAAACCTGATAGCGACCGCACGCGAGAATACCTTTCCGAGACCTGGTTGATCATCAATGATCTTCGAAATATTCTGTTCGATCGTAGTAGAAAGCGCGAGCCGGTTTCCAAGGTTTCCTACACTGACATCGGCGCGGATTACCTGAGCGCGCAAGACAACCGCATCCTCAAAGTCTGGCGTTTCCAGCTCAAAACCCTTCAAGAATTGCGATATATCATATGCTTGGAAATCGACAGGCTGATTTGAATAGGTCTGATCCAAGGCGGTCTCGATGAACCGCTCGGCAATTGTGTTGCGCAAAGTTCTGGTGCCTGCACGGACATGGACCCGCCCGGTCGACGGGGTGTAGACGATCATTGCCTCTCCGGGCGGCCGAAAATAGATGCTTGACCGATTGCCGTCGTCGTCGATCTCCCGAACGCTGGTCGGCGGATTTGGATGGTACAGCAGGTACATCTCTGCGGCCGGTTCGTCACCGTCCTCGGGTATAGCGAAACGGTCAATGTCATAACCGTCACCACGATCAAGCTGGTCGTTGAGATCGGAAAGAAGAGCGTCCAGCAATGCGCTGCCGGCATCCGGGCCACCATCGAACGATGGTTCTGCCATGAAGGTCTGGTAGTGCTTGTCATACCGCCGGTACAGACGCAGGTGCAGGCTGTTCTCCGCAGCTTCGAACAGACTGTTTTCGTTGACGAAGGCCCATAGGCTTCGCGCAAGTTTGTCCCGCTGGTTCAGAAGCACATTGGCGCGCTCGGGTTCGAGCTTGGTCTTTGCCAGGCCTTCGAGGACGTACTCGCCACGGTCGCTCGCGATTGTGACAATCCGGGCCGCTTCGGATTCGAGCGGGCCCAGCCGGTCCTTCTTTTCCCGCCGCAGCATTTCTCTCGCAGTTTCCAATGACCCGGAATCATTCGGTTCAAATCTGTAGTTATTGAGCCAGTTCAACTTGCCAAAAGCCTTTGCACCCAGAAATGCCGCAAAGAGTTCTGGCCTCGCGTCATCAATCAACCGGGAGAGATTTGGGCAGGTCTTGGTCGGGGCGCGTACCATGCGGATCTCCTGAAACACTCAGCCATCGCAAAAATTGCCGGGACGGCGTCATATCCGAATTTGAATACCTGATGTCCCATTTGACAATCGAAAAAGGCGTTTCTCCAGAAAGGAGAGATTGATGAAGCGCCCCAACCCTTTGCATCCACAACACATGACCCCCGCCGAACGCCGCGCAGAACTGTGCCGCATCCTGGCGCTCGGCCCGATCCGTCTGCGTATGGGAGACGCTGCGCAAGCATCTGCTGAACATGGAGAATTTCCGCTACACAACTCACCCGACCAGAGGGCTCATGCAACTCCAAACAATCGGAGAACCGCATGACCAGACCAGATCCCATCCCCGCGCGCCTGGCGGCGCTGAAGACAACGTCGACGCCAGACTTGAAGAAACAATGGCGTGAGCTGTTCGACAGCGAGCCACCGCCGTTCAATCGTCGCTACCTCGAGAGCCGACTGGCGTACCGAATTCAGGAGCTGGCCTATGGCGGCCTGAAGCCGGAAACGGTGAAAAGGTTAGAGGCCCTTGGCGATCAACTCGATGGCGGGGATCGCAAGAAGAGCCGCATCCGCGCCGATCTGACTCCAATCGTCGGCACACGGCTGATCCGTGAGTGGCAGGGTGTCGAGCACGTCGTCACCGTCACTTCCGACGGATTCGACTGGCAGGGTCGGCCCTACAAATCGCTCTCTGCCATTGCTCGCGCCATCACCGGCACGCGCTGGAACGGCTGGGTGTTCTTCGGCTTGAAAAATCACAGGAGGGGTACATGAACAAACCAATCGTCAGAAAACTGCGCTGCGCCGTCTATACCCGGAAGTCATCGGAGGAAGGTCTTGAGCAAGAATTCAACAGCCTCCACGCCCAACGGGAAGCCTGTGAGGCGTACATCGCCAGCCAGCGTTCCGAGGGCTGGGTGCTGGTCCGCGATAAGTATGACGACGGTGGCATCTCCGGCGGTACGTTGGAACGACCCGGCCTGAAGCGGCTGCTGGCCGATGTCGAAGATGGCTTGGTTGACGTGGTCGTCGTGTACAAGATCGACCGCCTGTCGCGCTCGCTGATGGATTTTTCCAAGCTGGTCGAGGTGTTTGACCGGAACGGCGTCACCTTCGTATCCGTCACCCAATCGTTCAACACCACGACATCGATGGGGCGGCTGACGCTGAACATTCTGCTGTCATTCGCCCAGTTCGAACGTGAGGTCACGGCTGAACGCATCCGGGACAAGGTCCGCGCCAGCCGGATGAAGGGCATGTGGATGGGCGGCGTGCCCCCGTTAGGCTACGAGGTGAAGGACCGGAAACTGATCATCAAGGAAGCCGATGCCGCCAACATCCGCTGGATCTTCGACCGGTTCATCGAAACCGGCTCGGGCACGGAACTCGCCCGGGAACTGGCGGCACGCGGCATTCAGACCAGCCGTGGCAACAGGATCGACAAGAAGTACCTGTATCGCGTGCTGAACAACCGCGCCTACATTGGTGAGGCGGTCCACAAGGGCGACAGCTATCCCGGCGAGCATGATGCCATCATCGACAGGGATGTCTGGGACAATGTCCACGCCATTCTGACCGAAAGCCCCCGCAAGCGCGCCGCACGCACCCGAGCAGACACGCCTGCGCTGCTGAAAGGGCTGCTCTACGGCCCCGACGGGGCGGCCTTCTCGCCGACGCACACGCGGAAGAGCGGCAAGCTATACCGGTATTATGTCAGCCAGACGGTGCTGAAGCACGGCGCTGGATCGTGTCCCGTCGGTCGTGTGCCAGCGGGTGAGATAGAAGCCGCTGTCATCGACCAGCTCCGCGCCGTGTTCCGACAACCCGAGATTGTTGCGGGCACATGGAAAGCGGCACGCGCACAGGACGGCGAGATCACCGAGGCCGACGTCCGCGTGGCACTGACCGGTCTTGATCCGCTGTGGGATGAACTCTTCCCCGCTGAGCAGGCGCGCATCGCGGCGCTGCTGGTAGAGCGGGTCGACATCGGTACCGATGGCCTAAATGTTCGCCTCCGCATGGATGGCCTGAGTGGGCTGGCACGAGAAATGATGGCTGATCTAGGAACGGCGGCATGAGCCGCGCGAAACCAGTGCCCGAAACGGTGACAGTGCACATCCCGTTCCGCCTCGTGAAACGAGGCGGTCGCAAGGAAATGCACCTGCCGGATGGGGCATCAAGCCAACGCAAGATGGACAACACTTTGGTCAAGGCGCTGGCACGAGCATTTCGATGGAAGCGGATGCTGGAGTCGGGTGAGTTCACGACCATCGCCGAACTCGCGAAGTGCGAGGGGATCGCACCGTCTTACATGACCCGCGTCCTGCGACTTACACTCCTCGCGCCAAACCTCGTAGAGTCGATCGTGGATGGGCAGCAAGGGCCGGAGGTAACGCGCGCGGTGCTGCTGGAGCCGTTTCCGTTGGACTGGAAAACGCACCGACAGCTCATCGCTGGAACGTCCTGAACGGCCCAATGCCGACCTTGAACACGACCGTCAAATGCTGCGGTCGCAATCCGCATTCCTGCCATTCGCTGCACGTGCAAAATCAGCATTTGATTGAACTCACGTTCTGCGGGACAAAACCGACCTTGGATTTTGCCACTTCGCTGACGCAGCATACTTTCGCGGTTGCGGCAGGTTTATCGCTGCCACGCGGCAAATGTTACCGAACCGGACGTTCGTGGGCGTCACGGTGGCCTGAACCGAAACCGTAATTTCGCCGCAGCTCCATCGGACAGCTCAGACCCGGGACTTAGCATGGGTAATCGGGCTGACCATGATGATGGGTCAGGTTCTTGATAGAGTTGCAGAAGTTTTTGCAATTTGAGGAGGACAAAATGGATTACTATGTTGGACTAGATGTATCACT
>NZ_JASMWN010000019.1:0-111447 GCF_032595355.1 Sedimentitalea todarodis
ATCCTCACCAACCCCGCCGTCGACCCATACGGCAAAATCCCCGAATTCAAATTCGCCGCTGTCAAGGTAGAACCCGCAACGGCAATTGTCGCAGAGTAACACCCAACACCAATTCCGCACGTCCGCGGAGACCAACGGAGAGAAATCATGGCCTATAAATCCGATATCGAGATTGCACGCGAAGCCAAGAAGCGGCCAATCCAGGAGATTGGCGAAAAACTGGGGATCGGCAGTGACGATCTGCTGCCTTACGGCCATGACAAGGCAAAGGTCAGCCAGTCATTCATCGACAGCGTGCAGGGCAACGACAACGGCAAGCTGATCCTTGTCACCGCGATCAACCCAACCCCGGCGGGCGAGGGCAAGACCACAACCACCGTTGGCCTCGGTGACGGGCTGAACCGGATCGGCAAGAAGGCGGCGATCTGCATTCGCGAAGCCTCGCTCGGCCCCTGCTTTGGCATGAAGGGTGGGGCGGCTGGCGGCGGTTACGCCCAGGTTGTGCCGATGGAAGAGATGAACCTTCATTTTACCGGCGATTTTCATGCGATCACCAGCGCGCACAACCTGCTGAGCGCGATGATCGACAACCATATCTATTGGGGCAATGAGTGCGAGATCGACCTGCGGCGCGTCGTCTGGCGCCGGGTGCTGGACATGAACGACCGTGCCCTGCGCGATATCGTGACCTCGCTTGGCGGTGTGGCAAACGGGTTCCCGCGACAGGCCGGTTTCGATATCACTGTGGCGTCCGAAGTCATGGCCTGCCTGTGTCTGGCACTGAATCTCAAAGATCTGCAGAAGCGCCTTGGCGACATCATCGTCGCCTATCGGCGCGACCGTTCGCCGGTCTACGCCCGCGATATCAAGGCCGACGGCGCGATGACAGTTCTCTTGAAAGACGCGATGCAGCCCAATCTGGTTCAGACGCTGGAAAACAACCCGGCCTTTGTGCACGGCGGACCGTTTGCCAACATCGCCCATGGCTGTAACTCGGTGACGGCGACAACCACTGCGCTGAAACTGGCGGACTACGTGGTGACCGAGGCCGGTTTCGGTGCCGATCTGGGTGCCGAGAAGTTCATGAACATCAAGTGCCGCAAGGCCGGGATCGCGCCGTCGGTCGTGGTCTGTGTTGCCACCGTCCGGGCGATGAAGATGAATGGCGGTGTGGCCAAGGCCGATCTTGGCACCGAGAACGTCGAGGCCGTCCGGAAGGGTTGCCCGAACCTCGGTCGTCATATCGAGAACCTGAAGAGCTTTGGTGTACCGGTTGTGGTCGCGATCAACCACTTTGTCACCGACACCGATGCCGAAATCGAAGCGGTCAAGGACTTCGTAAAGGAGCACGGCTCCGAGGCGATTCTGTCCCAGCACTGGGAATTCGGCTCCAAGGGGTCCGAAGCGCTGGCCAGGCGCGTCGCCGAAATTGCCGACGCCGATGCAGCGAATTTTGCACCGATCTACGGCGATGACATGCCGCTCATGCAGAAGATCGAAACCATCGCCAAGCGTATCTATCGCGCCGACGAAGTGCTTGCCGACAAGAAAATCCGCACCCAGTTGCAAGAATGGGAAGCGCAGGGGTACGGCAACCTGCCGATCTGCATGGCCAAGACGCAATACAGCTTTACCACCGACCCGAACCGGCGCGGCGCGCCAACCGGTCATTCGGTGCCCGTGCGTGAAGTCCGGCTTGCGGCGGGTGCGGGCTTTGTCGTGGTGATCTGCGGCGAGATCATGACCATGCCCGGTCTGCCGCGTGTGCCGTCGGCTGAAATGATCATGCTGAATGATAGCGGGCAGATCGAAGGGTTGTTCTAGGACATTCCGGCCACAGCGATTAAACCACGGGTGCGCATGGACTGCGCGCCCGTGATCAAGGAAACCGACGTGACACCGACAATTAGGATCGATATCAAATGACTGCACAGATCATCGACGGAAAAGCCTTTGCAGCAACCGTTCGCGCCCAGGTCAAGGAGCAAGTTGCCCACCTGATAGCCGACCATGGCATCACCCCCGGTCTCGCGGTGGTGCTCGTCGGAGAGGACCCGGCCTCGCAGGTCTATGTCCGCTCCAAGGGCAAGATGACGACCGAGGTCGGAATGGCCAGCTTTGAACACAAGCTGGATGTCGATACTTCGGAAGCAGAGCTTCTGGCGCTGATCGAAACGCTGAACAACGATCCCGCAGTGCACGGCATTCTGGTGCAGCTGCCACTGCCGGGTCATATGAACTCCGATCTGGTGATCAATGCGATCAACCCTGCCAAGGATGCGGACGGATTTCACATTTCCAATGTCGGACTTCTGGGAACCGGACAGAAATCGATGGTGCCCTGCACGCCGCTTGGTTGCCTGATGATGCTGCGGGACCACCACGGATCGCTTTCCGGCATGAACGCCGTGGTTCTCGGGCGCAGCAACATCGTTGGCAAACCGATGGCACAGCTCTTGCTTGGCGACAGCTGCACGGTGACGATCGCGCACAGCCGGACAAAGGATCTCGCGGCTGTGGTGCGCGGGGCCGACATCGTCGTTGCCGCCGTTGGACGACCACAGATGGTTCCGGGCGACTGGATCAAACCCGGCGCGACGGTCATTGATGTCGGTATCAACCGGATCGACAAGCCCGAGGGTGGAACACGGCTGGTCGGGGACGTCGATTTCGACAGTTGTGCCGCCGTTGCCGGTGCGATCACCCCGGTGCCGGGTGGTGTCGGCCCGATGACGATCGCCTGTCTCCTTGCGAACACCCTGACCGCCTGCTGCCGCGCCAATGGTCTGCAGGAACCCGAGGGCCTGACGGCGTGAAGGATACCATGGGCGACCATCGGCTGCTGAATGGAAAGGCGGTGCGCGTCCGGATTCTGAACGAGGTCAAAGCCTATGTCGACAGCCTTCGCGGCGGGCCAATCGGGCGGTTGGTTTCGATCAGCATCGGCGACAACCCCGAGGTCGCGGTTTATGTCCGCAACCAGGCGCGCGGAGCGGCCGCCGCCGGATTGCGGTTTGATCAGCAGCTTTGGGGTAACGAGATCACTCAGGAAGAATGCAAGCGGTTGATCACCGAGATGAATGATGACCCGGACGTGCTGGGCATCATCCTGCAACGCCCGGTGCCCGATCATATCCACGTTCGATCCCTGCAATCGGCGATCCATCCGCTCAAGGATGTCGAGGGGATGAACCCGGCGTCAATCGGCAACATCGTCTATTCCGATGTCGCCCTCGCCCCCTGTACGGCTGCGGCCTCGGTGGAATTGATCAAGGAAACCGGTCTGAATCTCAAAGGCCTCGAAGTCGTGATGATCGGCCATTCCGAAATCGTCGGCAAGCCTGCGGCCATGATGCTGATGGCCGAAGGCGCAACGGTCACGGTCTGCCACCATATGACACGCTCGGTCGCCATGCATTCGCGGCGCGCGGATGTCGTGATCGTGGCGGTGGGCAAGGCCCATTTGATTGGCCCGGAGATGATAAAACCCGGTGCGGCGGTGATCGATATCGGCATCAACCAGATCGTCGCGCCCGACGGTTCGGCGCGCATCGTCGGTGATGTCGCGACTGACGAAGTGCTCGACATTGCGGGCTGGATAACGCCTGTTCCGGGTGGCGTTGGCCCGGTAACGGTCGCGACCCTGATGCGGAACGCAACTGTCGCCCACGAACGTCAGCTGGCGGTGGGCTGGATCAGCTAGAGCAACTCGCGTCAGGTAACCAAAGCCAAGCGCGAAACGCTCTATATCCCCAGATAACCAATCCCGCAAAACACCATAACAACGGCGCCCCATTGCGCCCGGCTCATGGGTTCCTTCAGGATCAGCCATGCCAATACGACTGTCAGCAGGCCAAAGAGCGAAGAGGCGACCGAGGCGAATTCCGGGTGCGGGAATGTGCCTGCCGAGGTGACCGAAGCAAGCGCCGTGGCATCAAGACACGCCATCGCCAGCAACAACAACAGCACCGTTCGATCAAAATACCACGCCTCGCGCCGCAGAATCAGAATGGCACCGATGGTTGCCGCCGCGAAGACCCTGCTGGACAGGATCACAGGCATTTCGGCCCCATGCCGCACCGCGGCCTGACTCGCCGCAAAGGTGATGGCAAAACCGGCCCCTGCAATGACGGACAACATCACCGCGCGCATTGTCTCGCCATGGGTCTCTTCGGAGTCCGACAGGGCCGCGACCAGGGCGACCCCCAGTACCACGACGATCACGGCGAGCCACTGCCAGACGGAAATGGATGCGCCACTCACGGCGGCCCAGCCAACCGAAACCACAGGATACGCGCCAATGACGGGCGCGACCAGGCGTACCGGCCCGATCCTGAACGCCCCGTAGAGACTGAGGCTGGCAAGTCCGAATACCACGCCGGACACGGCGGCAAGCGCAAAGGACCCATCGGTCATTTCCGCGTAACCACCCTGATAGGCGGTCACGGGCAAGAGCATGACGGTGCCGGCCACCAGAACCGTCAGAAGGGCAGGAAGAATACGGGTCTTCTGACTGACGCCACGAACACAAATATCGTGCAGCGCCCAGGCACAGGCAGCAATCAATCCAAGCAAGAGCGACATCGTTGTTCTTTCATGATCCCAAGAGGAAGGAAGAGTCCCAACGCGTGCAAGGGTTGGGCCAGAATGGCGCCAACCAATACAGGCAGCGTTGGGTCTCCTTCTCGCCCAAGTTCATCCAAGAGTAAATCGGTGCCGCTCGCCTGAGCTTGATAGCCTATGGGGATGGTTGCACAATTCAGTTGGAACACCCGCCCGCAGCGATTGGTGACCTGATCATCTAGAGATGCGAAAAAAACACCTGCCTTATCGCGCAGGTGCGCCAGAGCAAATTGCGCCGCTCGCTATCGTTCTATACCAGTTGCCTCACCCTCTGAGTCGATACGGTTTCATGATCTTTGTTCCGCTTCCTTTCGTCGTCACGATCCTGCTGACACTTCTCTTTCTGAGTGTCGCAAAAGGAGTGGACGAGCGACCGCGGAATTACCCGTTTCTCGCGCTCATCGCGCTCGCCGCCACCCAGTCCATGCTCGTCGGGCTGCGTTTTGGCTATGGGGTCGAGTGGGTTGGGGTTCTGTCGCCACTGCTCGCAAGCGTGATGGCGCCAATGGTGTTGTTCGGGGCGCTTCACCTTGTCGGTCCGCGGCCTTTGCTGGACGTCAAGACGCTTGCGCCCCATGGCCTGCCGCTGGCCCTTGTCCTGGTGTCTCTGATCGTTTGGCCGGTTGCGCTTGATGCGATCATCATAGGTACGTTCATCGTCTACGCGGTCTTGATCCTGCGCCTGCTCTGGTCCGGTGCCGATGCGCTCCGCCTCGCAGCACTCGACGGGGCCGGGGCAGCGTACCGCGCGTTGCTCTTCGCCGCGTTTGCGTTGGCATTTTCGGCGGCCGTCGATACGGCGATCACCATTGACATTGCACTGGCCGGCGCGCGCCACCTGGCGCAACTCGTTTCGGTCGGCAATGTCGCGACCTTGCTGCTGCTCTCCATCGCAGCGGCCGCCGCCAGCAGGGGACGCACGCCTGTCGACACCGACAACAAGCCATTGAGTCCGGACCAGCCGGACACCGAGGCAACCGACGATCCAGAAGTTCTCGCAACCGTCGAAAACCTGATGAAACAAACCCACCTCTACCGGGATGTGGATCTGAATCTTGACCGCCTCGCGCGCAGGGCGGTGATCCCGTCCCGGCAGATCTCGGGCGCGATCAATCGAATGACCGGCAAGAATGTCTCGCAATATGTAAACGACTTCCGGATCGCCGAGGCCTGCGACCATCTGCAGAGCAGCACCCGCCCGGTCACCGAGATCATGTTCGAGGTCGGGTTTCAGACCAAATCGAACTTCAACCGCGAATTTCGCAGGGTCACGGGCAAGACGCCCCTGGAATGGCGCAAATCTAAGAAGCTGTGCGGGACGAACTGACTTAAGGCCGCAGAAAACGGACCAAGTCGCGATTCAGAACGTACCATTTCACGATCTAGGTCTCGGATTGCCGCGATACCGCCGATATTGGCGGCATGAACACATTCACTGACCAAGACCGCAAAATGGCCGCGACGCTGAGAGAACTCTCAGCCTCGTTCGCCGCTTCGCCCGGTATCGCCTCGGCGGCACCGACCGAGCCCGTTTGGCCAAGAGGAAAGCTGTTTCTTGCCGGGGCGATCATGCTGCTGATCGGCGCAGCCGTTGTTTCGGGTCCACGAATTGCGCGCGCCGTTTTTGACGCATTCCGCACATCGGCAGATGCCGCAACCGAGAGCGCTTTCCTTGCGCATGCACCCGAACAGGCAGCCATTCCTATCGGCCAACCGATCCATCGCGAGATCACCGGGTCGGGCTATGTCGTGGCACCCGAGACGGCCACCGTCTTTGCAGAGCGCGGTGGGCGCATTACCGAGATTCACGTAGTGCCGGGCGACACCATCGCCGCCGGGCAGCCGCTTTTGTCGATGGATGACGCCGGTATTCGTTATGCAGCGGAAGACGCGCAACTTGTCGTCAGGTCCGCCGAACTGTCGCTTGCGGCGGCACGCATTGCGCTCGAACAAGCCGAGGCGGTTCTGAACCGTCAGACCGCTTTGAACCAGCGCGGCGTCGTTGCCGGCGAACGGCTGGAGGACGCCCGAACCGCATTTCTCGGCGCAGCCAATGCCGTTGATCAGGCCAAAGCCACACTTGCCAAGGCCGGCCTTGGCCTGCGGGTCGCCGAGGATCGTGTCGCCGACCTGACCGTGCGCGCCCCGATTTCAGGAACCGTGACACAGCTTTCTGTACATGTGGGGGATGCCGTGCCTGACCGGGTTGATGCCATCCATGACGGGGTTGGCCTGATGACGATCGCACGTATGGACCGCCTGGCGATCGACGCGGATGTGACCGAAAAGGCAATTGCCGATCTGGGCGAGGATCTTGTTGGCGAAGCCGTGCTGGATGCCTTTCCGGATCGCCCGTTCGCATTTCAGGTTCAACGCATCGCGCCGAATGTAAATGCCGCCAGAGGCACGTTTGAACTGCGCCTAGTCCCAACCGACCCGCCAGAGGGCATGCGGCCCGGCATGGCCGCACGTATCCGCATCGCGCTGTCGGACCCGAAATCACACACCGCCAAACACGTAGGAGACCTTTCAAGATGACCAACTCCAACTCCGATCAACCGTTCATTTCACTCACCGGCATCGCCAAAACATATCGAACGGGGACAGACAGCTTGCCGATCTTTTGCGATCTTGGCCTCTCGATCGCAAAGGGGGAGTTTCTCGCGATCATGGGGCCTTCGGGTTCCGGCAAATCGACGCTTCTCAACCTGCTTGCGGGCATCGATACGCCGGACGGCGGCGCTATACAGATCGGCGGCCAAAGGCTCGACCAGATGGGCGAGGGCGGCCTGTCCGCATGGCGCGCGCATCACATGGGAATCGTCTTTCAATTCTACAATCTGCTGCCGATGTTGACGGCGGCCGAGAACGTGGAACTGCCGCTGTTGCTGAAACCGCTGTCGGCGCGCGAACGGCGCGAGCGGGTTGCCAAGGTGCTCGATCTTGTCGGACTCGGTGGGCGCGGACGGCAGAACCCGTCGCGGATGTCGGGTGGCGAGCAACAGCGCGTCGGCATTGCCAGGGCAATCGTTTCCGATCCGACCCTATTGTTGTGCGATGAACCCACTGGCGATCTCGATCGAAAATCGGCAGATGACGTGCTCGCCATACTGAATTTTCTGAATTCGGAACTCGGCAAGACCATCGTGATGGTGACCCACGACCCCGAGGCCGCAGCCAAGGCCACGCGCACGCTGCATCTGGACAAGGGCGTCTTCGTCGAAGATGTGCAGGTGGCGGCATGACCTTTCTTGGATTTGCCCGCAAGAGCGCCATGCGCAAACCGTTGCGCAGCAGTTTGCTGATCATCTCGGTGGCGATCACCTTTCTGATCTACGGGCTGACCGCCAGTTTCGTGACGGGTTCACAAGGGACCGCAGGGGCCAGCGAAGACATCCTCGGCGTGATGAATGCCGGCGGTCGCGGCCAGCCCCTGCCCCTGGCCTATCTGCCGCGCATCGCCGAACTACGGGGAGTCGGAGAGATCAGCCCCGTTACGCGCCTGCGCGGGAGCGCTGGCGATGCCCGCAACGTTGTGGCGGTCAGCGCTGGCGATCCACACAGGTTGATGGCGGTCAGCGGCAGAGAGCTCGGCCTGACCCCTGCCCTTGTCGGCGCGCTTGAGGGCGGCCGCGACAGGGTGCTTGTCGGGCGCGCCCTTGCAAAGGCGCAGGGGTGGACTGTCGGTGATCGCATCACCGTCACCGCCTTTCGCACCAAAAAGACCGACGGGAGCCGTGACTGGCGCTTTGAGATCGCGGGCATATTTGACGGCGCGCATCCAAGCACGGACACCTACTTTGTTCTCGCCCAGTATGACTATATCAACGCGGCACGCGCAAAGGACACGGATACGGCCGTCACGTTCGCGCTGCGCCCGGAACCCGGCATTTCGCCGCAAGAGTTGGCCGCCCGCATCGACTCGCTCTTCATGAACTCGGCGGCCCCGACCCGCACATTGTCGGAAAAGCAATTTCTCAGCGCCTTTCTCAGCCAATACACCGATGTCAAACGCGTCGTTATCCTGGTTGTGGGGGTCTCGTTTGTCACCCTCTTGATGATCGTCATCAACACCCTGGTCTTTGCGCTGCGCGAACGACGTTTTGAGATCGGCATGCTCAAGACGTTGGGATTCCGGAGATCGCGAATTCTGTACCTTATCCTCACCGAAGCGCTGTTCATCTTTCTGATCGGTGGCGCGGTCGGTCTCGGCTTTGCCAAGCTCGCAAGTCTCGCGACACCGCCTGCGCTCGGTCTGGTGCTTGACACGGAAACGGCACTCCGCGCCGCTGCTCTCGCGCTTCTTCTCGGCCTTGTCGCCGGTGCCCTGCCTGCCCTGTCCGCGATGCGGATGCCGATCCTTTCAACCTTCAGAACGAGGTAGACCAGATGCCCTCTTCCATCCGACAAATCATCGCGATGAGCCGCGCCGCCCTGCTCAGCCTGCCCCGCCGATTAGCAATCTCACTCTCCATGATCGCCTCGATCATGCTGGTTGTCTGTGTTCTGAGCGCATTCCTGGCCACGGCGCGGGGGTTCGAAGTGGCGCTGCAAAGCGCCGGATCACCGGATGTCGCCGTGATCCTTGGCAGCGGCGCGCGCCACGAGGGGCATTCGGAGATCTCGGCAGATACCATACGGGCGCTCATTGCGATCGGCGGCGATATCGGCGTTGTCCGGGAATCGTCGAATGCTCCGCTCATATCACGCGAACTCGTTGTGCCGGTGGAGTATCGCAGCGGCGACGATGCTGCGGGTGAAACGCTGGCGCTGCGCGGAATGGATTCGACCGGCCCCGGCATCCGGCAAGGCGTGACCCTGTCCTCTGGCCATTTTGCAACATCGGGAAGCCGCGAGATCGTGGTCGGCGACCAGCTGGCAGCGTCCTATCCGGGGTTCGGAATCGGGGATCAGGTCCGGCTGGGGCCGGTGGCCTGGACAGTCGCGGGTCATTTCTCTGCTCGGGGCAGTGCCTTTGAATCCGAGATATGGGCCGATCTTGATACGGTACGCGGGGCCTTCAACCGGGCTGGAGAGGTCCAGAGTCTCAGGCTGCGACTTGTATATCCGAATGCCATCGACACGCTTCGGCAGGCCGCGGACTCATTGCCCGACACACAACTGCGGATCATTTCCGAAGCCGACCTTTATGCGGGCCAGTCTGAAGGCACCGCGCAACTGATCCGCCTGTTCGGCTGGCCAATTGCTCTCCTGATGGCAGCAGGTGCCGTTGCGGGAGCACTCAACACGATGATGAGTTCATTGTCAGACCGGACCGTGGAAATCGCCACTGTCCGTGCGCTCGGCTTCAGCCGGCTCTCCGCCCTGCTCGCCACATGGCTGGAAGCGATGCTGCTCGCCACGGTGGGTGTGGGCCTTGGACTCGCGGTTTCATGGTTTGGCCTGAACGGCTGGCAGGCCAGCACCCTGGGCGCGAACGATGCCCGGATGGCATTTCAGCTTGTCGTCGACGCGGACGTGATGGTGATGGCCGGCCTGGTTGGCATCACCATCGGGGCGATTGGAGGGCTCCTCCCCGCACTTGCCGCCGCCCGCCTTCCGATCACCGCAGCGCTGAGAGCGCGAGGCTGACATTTGCGCCCAACATCGACATATCGCGGCTGGTTCCGCCGCCAAGCGCGCTCAGGCCCCGGTCGCGCCGGGGCCTGATCTGATTGACCCTATTGGGCCGCCAATGCCTTGTCTGTGATCGCCGTGGTAAAGGCACCCTCAGGTTGCTTGGTGATCACCGGATCAGAACCGCCAGCCAGCAATGTCGCCACGGTCCGCTCGTAATCTCCGGAATCCAGGGCACCGTTGGAGCCGGCGGTCAGCTTCGCCACCTCGTTCATCATGCGGATCTGATGCGCCTCGGTCTGCGCGCCGGTCTCATCATAGTCGAGCACGATCATCGCCGCCTCTTCGGGGTTCTCCTCGGCCCATTTCCAGCCTTGCATCGAGGCCGCGACAAACTTTTCCATCCGCTCAACAAATGCCGGATCAGAGAGGTTCTCTTCCATCACGTAAAGCCCGTCTTCCAAGGTGGCCACGCCCTGATCCTCATATTTGAAGGTGATCAGTTCCTCCGGAGCAACGCCACTGTCGATGACCTGCCCGTACTCGTTGTAGGTCATGGTCGAAATGCAATCAGCCTGACGTTGCAGGAGCGGGTCGACGTTGAAACCCTGCTTCAGTACCTCAACGCTGTTTTCACCCTTGCCATCGGTACCCATGCCCAGTTGAGACATCCAGCTCAGGAACGGGTATTCATTGCCAAAGAACCAGACGCCAAGCGTTCGGTTGGCCAGCGTTTCCGGCCCCTCGATCCCGACATCAGCCCAGCAGGTCAGCATCATGCCCGATGATTTGAACGGCTGCGCGATGTTGACGAGCGGCAGGCCGTTTTCGCGCGCGGCCAAGGCGGCGGGCATCCACTCGACAATGACATCCGCGCCGCCACCGGCGATGACCTGTGTCGGGGCGATATCCGGCCCGCCGGGCAGGACCGTGACGTCTAGCCCGGCATCTTCGTAATAGCCGTTCTCAAGCGCCACGTAGTATCCCGCGAATTGTGCCTGCGTCACCCATTTGAGTTGCAGCGTCACCTCTTCGGCGAATGCCGGAGCGCTCAGCGCGGTTGTTGCAAGTGCAGCGATCAGCATTGATTTCTTCATGGTAGTCTCCTGTTGGTTTTAGGTTTTTTTGGTTCTGGTTTCTCGTCTGTTGGCGGCTCCTAGCCGCGTTGTGAAGGGTGCCAGAAGGTGAGCCACTTTTCGATCAGCGCAGCCAACCCATAGGCCAGTGTTCCGGTGATCGCCGCAACAAGTATGGCCGACCAGACGAGGCCGAGGTCGAGCTGACCGATCGAGGTCGATATCCGAAAGCCCAGCCCCTGTGTCGGTGACCCGAAAAACTCCGCGACGATTGCCCCGATCAGCGCCAGCGTTGTGCTGACTTTCAAGCCGTTGAAGATGAACGGCAAGGCGGCGGGCAGGCGCAGCTTCAGCAACGTCTTGCCCCAGCTCGCCGCATAGGTGCGCATCAGGTCGCGCTGCATCGCGGATGTCTCGGAGAGGCCCGCGACAATGTTCACCAGCATCGGAAAATACACCATCAGCACGACAACCGCCGCCTTGGATTGCCAGCCAAAGCCGAACCACATGACGAGGATCGGCGCGGTCCCGACGATGGGCAGGGCGGCCATGAAGTTGCCCAGTGGCAGCAGCCCCTGCCGCAGGTAGGTGTAGCGGTCGACCAGCAATGCGGTCAGGAACGCCGCGCTGCAACCGATCACATAGCCGCCAAGTGCGCCCTTGAGGATGGTTTGCACAAAGTCGCCCCAAAGCATGGAAATGTTGCTGGCAAAGGTGGCGGCGATCTCGCTGGGCGGCGGCAGGATCACCTGCGGCACCTCGAGCCCGCGCACGATCAGTTCCCACATCACCAGCACGGTTGCACCGAAAATCAGGGGCACCGCCAGCCGCGCGGCACGGCTCTGCGCCCGCGCAGGACGAGCCAGCCAGAGGTTGAACGCGAAACCGGCCCCCCAGATCAGCAATGCCAGAAGGACCAAATTCATGGCAATCCCCCCATTGCCCTGAGGGTGCGCCGCTCCAGCCAGCCGGTCAGCCAAACCAGCAAGGCCGCAAGCCCCGCCGCCATCAGCAGCGCGGCCCAGACCTGTGAGGTCTGACCGTAATAGCTGCCTGCAAGCATCCGCGCGCCCAACCCGCCCTTTTGCACCGGCAGTTCACCGACGATGGCACCGACAAGGCTGGCGGCGATGGCGATCTTGAGCGATGCAAAGAGATAAGGCACCGAGGCCGGCAGCCGCAGCTTGGTCAGCACCGTGAACGCGCCAGCATTGTAGGTGCGCATGAGATCAAGCTGCATCGCGTCCGGCGACCGCAATCCTTTGACCATGCCAACAACCACGGGAAAGAAGGACAGGTAGGCCGAGATCACCGCCTTGGGGATCAGCCCCTGAATGCCGATGGAATAGAGCACCACGATGATCATCGGCGCCAGCGCCACGATGGGAATGGTCTGACTGACAATGGCCCAGGGCATGATCGACATGTCCATGACCCGTGAATGCACGATGCCGACCGCCAGCGTGATGCCCATGACCGTACCGATGACAAAGCCAAGAAATGTCGCGCTGAGCGTGATGCCGCCGTGATAGATCAGCGACCGGTTGGACAGGCTGCCGGATTTGACGATGCCGCGCCGTCCGTTGATCTCTTCGTCAAAGGTGGAGCGATACAGTTCTGCCGCCACCTGGTGCGGCGCGGGCAGACGGGGACGATCCAGGCTCCAGCTCTCACCAAGCAAGGCGCTGTTTCGCGCGACCAACGACCACGATCCCATGTCGCGGCGCGCCACGGCACTTTCGGGCGACACACTTGCCCCGGCGCGTTCGGCGCGGGTCAGCACGTCTTGCACGTTCATCGGGATCACGGCGAGATACCAGATGCCCAAAACCAAGAGGATCATTGCCAGAACCGGCGGCAGGCGCCAGCGCCGGGCCGCAACCGGCGCGGCGGGATCGGCGGCTGCGCTCACTCTTCGTACCCCGCACGCAGACCTTCGCGCACCCGGTGCGCGATTTCGATAAACTCTGGCGCGTCGCGGATATCAAGGGGCCGATGATGCGGCAGCGGGCTTTCGATCACATCCGTGATCCGGCCGGGACGCGGCGACATCACAACGATATGGGTCGACAGATAGACCGCCTCTGGGATCGAGTGGGTCACGAAACAGATGGTCTTTTGCGTGCGGTCCCACAGTCGCAGAACCTCTTCGTTCAGCCGGTCGCGCACGATTTCATCCAGCGCACCAAAAGGTTCGTCCATCAGCAGGATTTCGGCATCGAATGCCAAGGCCCGCGCGATCGAGGCGCGCTGTTGCATACCGCCCGACAATTGCCAGGGAAACTTCTTTTCAAAGCCGGTCAATTCCACCAGTTCGAGCACCCGCGCGACACGCTCTTGCTGCTCGGCCTTGGAGAACCCCATGATTTCAAGCGGCAAACGGATGTTGCCACCAATGCTGCGCCATGGATAGAGCCCCGCCGCCTGAAACACATAGCCATAGGCCCGCGCCATCCGCGCTTCGTCAGCGGTCATGCCATTGACCGTCAGGCTGCCGCCCGTTGGCGTCTCAAGTCCGGCAATGCACCGCAGCAACGTGGTCTTGCCACAGCCCGACGGGCCGATGAAGCTGACGAACGACCCGTTGGGGATATCAAGGCTCACGTCTTTCAGCGCATGCACCGGGCCATCCGCGGTCTGAAACGTCAGGTCCAGCCCGTTGGCCACGATGACGGGCGCGGCGGGGTCCGAGTGTGGATCGGACACGGGGTTTGGCTCGCTCATATTCATGCGCGTAGCTTTGCGGCGCAGGGAATTGCCATCAAACCCCCGTCACCGGAATGCCACTGCGCTCGACCGGGCGCGGCGCGGTCAGTTCTTTCCAGGTGGAAAGCGCCTTGTTGACGGTGGTGTTGGCCGCACGGCTGACAAACTCGCCATGCCCCTCGTCGGTTCTGATCTCGCCATTCATCACCGCCACCTGCCCACGGGTCAGGGTATAGCGCGGCAGGCCCTTGACCTTCTGGCCCTCGAACACGTTGTAGTCGATCGCGCTCTGCTGGCTGGCGGACGAAATCGTCTTTTCCTTTGCCGGGTCCCAGACCACGATATCGGCATCGGATCCAATCATGATCGCGCCTTTCCTGGGATAGCAGTTCAGGATCTTGGCGATATTGGTCGAGGTCACGGCGACAAATTCTTCCGGTGTCAGCCGTCCGGTAGCCACGCCGTGGGTCCACAACATCGGCATCCGGTCCTCCAGCCCGCCGGTGCCGTTGGGGATCTTGGTGAAGTCGCCGACGCCAGTGCGCTTCTGTTCGGTGGTAAAGGCGCAGTGATCGGTCGCCACAACCGACAGGGAACCACTTTGCAGCCCGGCCCAGAGGCTGTCCTGATGTTGCTTGTTGCGGAACGGCGGCGACATGACGCGGCGTGCCGCATGGTCCCAGTCGGCGTTGAAATACTCGCTCTCATCCAGCGTCAGATGCTGGATCAGCGGCTCACCCCAGACGCGTTTGCCCTGCATCCGGGCACGGCGGATGGCCTCGTGGCTGTCTTCGCAACTGGTGTGCACCACGTAGAGCGGCACGCCCGCCATATCGGCGATCATGATGGCCCGGTTGGTCGCTTCACCCTCGACCTGCGGGGGGCGGGAATAGGCATGTGCCTCGGGTCCGGTATTGCCCTCGGCCAGCAGCTTGGCGGAGAGTTCCGCCACCACATCGCCGTTTTCAGCGTGCACCAGCGCGATCCCACCCAGTTCGGCAAGGCGCGTGAACGACGCGTACATCTCGTCGTCATTCACCATCAAAGCGCCCTTGTAGGCCATGAAGTGCTTGAACGTGTTGATGCCGCGCTCTTCGACTACGGTCTTCATCTCGTCAAACACCTGCTCGCCCCACCATGTCACCGCCATGTGGAACGAATAGTCGCAATTGGCACGGGTCGATTTGTTGTCCCACATCTGCAAGGCATCGAGCAGGCCCTGACCGGGGGACGGCAGCGCGAAATCGACCACCATCGTCGTCCCGCCCGCCAATGCCGCACGGGTGCCGCTTTCGAAATCATCGCTGGAATAGGTGCCCATGAAGGGCATTTCCAGATGCGTATGCGGGTCGATCCCGCCGGGCATCACGTAACAGCCGGAGGCGTCCAGCGCTTCGTCTCCTGTCAGGTCAGGCCCGATCTCGACGATCTTGCCGCCCTCCACCTTGACGTCTGCCGTGTAGGTCAGATCGGCGGTGACGATGGTTCCGTTCTTGATGACCGTGCTCATTGGTCGTTCTCCCGTTGCCGTGACGCGTCTTTCAAGCGCCCTCATGTTCTTTTGGCCCAACTATCCCGCGATGTGTCGCGGGTCGATCAGGTAACAATCTCCGCCGTCTCCACAACCGCATGCATCAGCACGTCAGCCCCGGCACGCGCCCAGTCCTTGGAAATCTCTTCGGCCTCGTTGTGCGACAGCCCGTCGACACAGGGGCACATCACCATGGCGGTCGGCGCGACCTGGTTGATCCAGCAGGCGTCATGGCCGGCGCCGGAAATCAGATCGCGGTGTGAATAGCCCAGCCGTTCGGCGGCATTGCGCACGGCAGTGACGCATCCCGCGTCAAACTCCACCGGGTCGAACCCGCCGACCTTTTCGAATGCGACCTCCAGCCCCATATCGTCACAGATCTTCTGCGCCTCGGTCTTCAGCCGCGCTTCCATATCCTGGATCACCGCCAGATCCGGCGAGCGGAAATCCACAGTAAAGACCGCGCGCCCCGGGATCACGTTGCGTGAATTCGGAAAGACCTCGATATGGCCCGCCGCGCCCACCGCGTGGGGTTTGTGCGACCACGCGATCTCTTCGACCTTCTCCAATATGCGCGCCATGCCAAGGCCTGCGTTCTTGCGCATCGGCATCGGGGTGGAGCCGGTATGCGCATCCTTGCCGGTGACGGTCACCTGCGTCCACGACAACCCCTGACCGTGGGTGACGACACCGATGTCCTTGCCTTCCGCCTCCAGAATAGGCCCCTGTTCGATGTGCAGTTCAAAGAACGCATGGATCTTGCGCGCGCCGACCTCTTCCTCGCCGCGCCAGCCGATCCGCTTTAGCTCGTCGCCAAAGGCCTTGCCGTCGTGATCTTCGCGGGCATAGGCCCAGTCTTGCGTATGCACGCCCGCAAACACACCGGAGGACAGCATCGCGGGGGCGTAGCGGGTGCCTTCCTCGTTGGTCCAGTTGGTGGCGACGATCGGGTGCCTGGTCTTGATGCCAAGATCATTGAGCGTGCGAATGATTTCGAGCGCGCCGAGAACTCCAAGAACACCGTCATACTTGCCACCCGTGGGCTGCGTATCCAGATGGCTGCCGACATAGACGGGCAGGGCATCGGGGTCTGCACCTTCGCGATGGGCGAACATGTTGCCCATCTGGTCCAACCCCATCGTGCATCCCGCCTCTTCGCACCAGCGCTGAAACAGAGCGCGGCCCTCGCCGTCTTCGTCGGTCAGGGTCTGGCGGTTGTTGCCGCCTGCGACGCCGGGGCCGATCCTGGCCATTTCCATGAGCGTGTCCCACAGGCGGTCGGCGTTGATTGTCAGGTTGGCTGCTGGTGCGGTCATGTCATCCCCGGTCTTGCGAGCCTCTACGGGCCATTTCATGATTTGACCAATCGGTCAAAGTCACGCTACCACGGAGCCAAGGTCAGTCAAGTGTGGCGCCACCAAAAGCGGCATTCGTATAGAAATTTGGCAGGGAATGGCAGGCAATGACGAAAAGATCGGCGCAAGCGCCCCCCCGCGACGCCACCCCACCCAGAACCCGCATCCAAAAGCGCAACCGCGAGCTGATCCTGGAGGCCGCGTTGGAGGTGTTTTCGCAAACTGGCTACCGGGGCGCAACGCTGGACCAGATCGCCGCCGAAGCGGGTTTGAGCAAGCCCAACCTGCTCTACTACTACCCGTCAAAAGAGGCGATTCACCGCGAGTTGCTGCATGGGTTGCTCGATACATGGCTGGATCCGCTAAAGGCACTGGACCACGGGGGCGAACCGCTGGACGAGATCCTGGAATACGTGCGCCGCAAGCTCCAGCTGGCGCGGGATTTTCCCCGCGAGAGCCGCATATTCGCCAATGAAATTCTGCAGGGTGCGCCGACGATCCTGCCCGATCTCGAGGGCGATCTGAAAACGCTGGTCGACAGGACCGCCCAAACCATCAACCACTGGGTCAAGGCCGACCGTCTGGCACCGGTCGACCCGGTTCACCTGATATTCTCGATCTGGGCGCTGACGCAGCATTATGCCGATTTCGAGGTGCAGGTGCGCGCGGTCAACGGCGGGGCAGACCCGTTTCCGGCCGCGGAACAGCATCTTGAGACGCTGTTCCGACGCATGTTGTCACCGGCCTAGCGTCTATTCCGCCGCCCGCGCCATCGGGTTGTTGGGGTGCGAGGTCCAGTCCGCATGTTCCGCCGGGATCACCCGTCCGGTGCGCGGGTCAGTGGTGCCCGGCGCAAGGCGTTCCATCGTGATGCACTCCTCAACCGGGCAGACATCAATGCAGAGGTTGCAGGCGACGCATTCGCTGTCATCCACATCAAACACCCTGTCGGCGCTCATGGTGATGGCCTGATGCGAGGTATCCTCGCAAGCAGCATAGCAGCGGCCGCACTTGATACAGGCATCCTGATCGATCCGCGCCTTGGTGACGTAGTTGAGGTTGAGGTACTGCCAGTCCGTGACATTGGGCACCGCGCGGCCACGAAAATCCTCGATCGTGGCATAGCCCTTTTCGTCCATCCATTGCGACAGGCCGCGTTTCATTTCTTCGACGATCTTGAAACCATAGGTCATCGCGGCGGTACAGACCTGTACGTTGCCGCATCCAAGCGCGATGTATTCCGCCGCATCGCGCCACGTTGTGATACCGCCGATCCCGGATACCGGAAGCCCGTGGGTTTCCGGATCGCGGGCGATCTCGGCGACCATGTTCAACGCGATGGGCTTGACCGCCGGGCCGCAATACCCGCCATGGCTGCCCTTGCCGTCGATGCTTGGTTCCGGGCTGAACGTGTCAAGGTTGACGGCAGTGATCGACGACACCGTGTTGATCAGGCTGACCGCATCGGCCCCGCCTGCCTTGGCGGCGCGCGCAGGATACCGGATATCGGTGATATTCGGCGTCAGTTTTACGATCACCGGTTGATCGTAGTATTGTTTGCACCACTCGGCGACCATCTGGATGTACTCCGGCACCTGACCGACGGCGGCGCCCATGCCGCGTTCGCTCATCCCGTGCGGGCAGCCAAAGTTCAGCTCGATCCCATCCGCGCCGGTTTCCGCGACACGGGGCAGGATGGCTTTCCACGAGGCTTCCTCGCAGGGCACCATGATCGACGCGATTAGGGCGTGATCGGGATAGTCGCGTTTCACGCGGGTCATTTCTTCGAGGTTCACCTCGAGCGGGCGATCGGTGATCAGCTCGATATTGTTGAGACCCAGAAGCCGCCGGTCCGCACCCCAGATGGCACCATATCGCGGGCCATTGACGTTGACGACGGGCGGGCCGGCCTCGCCGAGAGTTTTCCATACCACGCCGCCCCATCCGGCATCAAAGGCGCGTCTTACATTGTACTCCTTGTCCGTCGGCGGGGCTGAGGCGAGCCAGAAGGGATTGGGGCTCTTGATGCCCAGAAAGTCGGTTGTCAGGTCTGCCATTGTCTTGGTCCTTTCCGGGCCGCTGGCCCGACAATTATTGGGCGCGGCGCTATGAGAGTGCGGCGTGAATATCCTCGGCGGCATCGCGCCCTTCGGCGACGGCCACCACCGTCAGGTCTTCGCCCGGGGTACAGTCGCCCCCGGCCCAGACACCAGTCAGGCTGGTGCGACCGGGGCCGGATACGGTGATCTTTCCGCGCTCGGTGGCCAAGCCCGCATCCTCGGCCAGGGTCTGACCGATGGCCAGCAGAACCTGATCGGCAGGCAGACGAACGCGTTCGCCGGTAGGTTTCAATGTGCCATTGGCGGCATGCGTGCGCTCCAGTTCGATTTCCTGAACCGCGCCATCGCCATGAACGGCAATCGGAGTGACATTGGTCATCAGGTGCACGCCCTGCGTCGCGGCAAGGTCTTGCTCAAACCCGCTCGCACCCATCGCGGCACGGTTGCGGCGATAGGCCAGCGTCACAGTCTCCGCACCCAGCAGCCGGGATTGTACGGCGGCGTCAATCGCCGTCATACCGCCCCCGATGACCACCACGTTGCGGCCTACGGGAAGGACGGTCTTGTCATCCGCCTGACGCAGATCCGCGATAAAATCAACGGCATTGCGCACGCCGGACAAATCAAGACCCGGAAGATCGAGCGTGTTCACCCCGGCAAGCCCGATGCCAAGGAACACCGCATCATGTGCCTGTTGCAGGGCGGGCAAATCGATGTTTTTCCCAAGCGCCTTGCCCTGAGCAATGGTGATGCCGCCGATGCCGAGCAGCCAGTCAATCTCGCGCGCTGCAAAGTTCTCGGTGGTCTTGTAGGCGGCGAGGCCGAATTCGTTGAGCCCGCCGGGGCGCTCCCGTGCTTCGTAGATGGTAACATCGTGCCCCTTCATCGCGAGGCGGTGCGCACAGGCCAGTCCGGCAGGCCCGGACCCGACGATGCCAATGCTCTTGCCAGTTGCCTCGGCGCGCCGGAATGGATGCCCCTGACGGGCCATCGCGGCGTCGGTCGCAAACCGCTGCAGACGACCGATCTCGACCGGCTTTCCCTCGGCCGCTTCGCGAACACAGGCCTCTTCGCAGAGCGTTTCCGTCGGACAGACCCGGGCGCACATGCCGCCAAGGATGTTCTGTTCAAAAATCGTCTGCGCCGCCGCCTCGGGCTGTCCCGTCGAGATCTGACGGACGAACAAAGGGATGTCGATATCCGTCGGACAGGCCGTGATACAGGGCGCATCGTGGCAGAAATAGCATCGGTCGGCGGCCACCGCCGCCTCGTGCGGATCGTAAGCCGGATGGAGATCGGCAAAATTCGAAGCGATCTCTTCGGCATCAAGGCGTCCGGCAGCAAGTCCGGGTGTATGAGCGCTGGTCATTGAATCTCCCTGAGCGTTTTCTTTAGCCTGCCACAAGTCAGAATTTTATCAAACGGTAAAATTTTGCGTGGATCAACAAAAGGTCTTGCCCGGCTGCAGCCTGCCCGGTCTTCTTCCAAATTTCGAACGGATGCCGCCGCCCGGTCATTCACCGTTCGCAATGGAGTCCAGCATCCGAAAGAGTTCGTTTGCAACTTAATTGGTATTTACCATACTTATTAGATTGGATATTTCGAAGCGGACATATCTACCAAGGGTCAGGCCATGCAGACCAAATCCAAAATCGCGCCAACGCTCAATTCCGCACGTCCCGAGATGACGCGTGCGCTAATGGAAAAAACCGGGCTGGATGAGGCGCAACTTGCGACACTTGTTGAAGAATTTTACGGGCGCGTGCGCAGTGATCCGCTTTTGGGGCCGATCTTTGCCGCCCGTGTCACGGATTGGCCGGCCCATATGGATCGGCTGACCGACTTCTGGTCATCGGTGGCCCTCATGACCGGGCGCTATCACGGTGCCCCTGTCCCAGCGCACGCAAGTCTTCCCGTCACATGGGAGCACTTTGATCGCTGGCTTGCGTTGTTTCGCGAAACGGCGCATCGCGTCTGTTCACCGGAGGGAGCGGCGCATGTCATCGAACGGGCCGAACGCATCGCAAAATCGCTGCACATCGCCGTTCAGGATGCGGCAAGAACTAATCACGATTCAGTTCCGAACCTGCTTTGACGACGGTTGCCGCGCATCTATGGCACTTCCAGTTAACATTGAATCACTTGTTCGCTGCCTTTCGCTACGCTCAAACGCGAAAAGTGATAGGCCTTGTTTCAATGAAAACTAGAAATGCTGTAGGTCTCCGGAATGCAACGCCTGCGGCTTCGACTTTCAGGGTTTGAGCCGTGGGCCGGGCCACAGGCGGGCTGATCCGAGTACCCTCGCCGCGCACGCGATTCCGCCGCGCTGCCATCGGTGTTAGGTTGATTCGGTGTGCCCGGCTCAGCGCCGCGTGCGAAGCATTTGAGCGTTGCATGAAATCTCGGATGGCATGCGTACCCTCTCAGGGTTTGTTGTGCAAACCACTGCCGGGTGACAGTGCGTGGCGCTACAGGCAAATTTCGACAGGTCCCGGGTAACATTTACCCCAAAGCATATCCTGCGCCGCGAACAGTGCGTACCGGATCATCACCGCCATGTTGCATCAACGCCTTGCGCAACCGGCCGATATGAACATCAACCGTCCGGGTATCGACATAGATGTCGCGGCCCCAGACCCGATCCAACAGCTGTTCACGGCTCCAGACCCGCGCCGGCTTTTCCATGAAGTTGCGCAACAGTCGAAATTCCGTCGGGCCAAGCTTGATCGGCTTGCCGCCACGGCTGACCTTGTGAGTCTCGCCATCCAGAAGAATGTCGTCGAATTCAAGCTGTACGCCTACGGCGGAGGGTCGCGTGCGACGCAGTTGTGCCCGCACGCGCGCCATGAGTTCGACCACCGAATAGGGCTTGATCACATAGTCATCCGCGCCGGTTTCCAGCCCGCGCACCTTGTCGACCTCTTCGGAGCGGGCAGACAGCATGATGATCGGAATCCCCCTTGTCACCTGCCGCGTCTTGAGTCGCCTGCAGACCTCGATACCGCTGAGATTCGGCATCATCCAGTCAAGCACGATCACGTCGGGCGTGTCTTCGTCCACGACCAACAGCGCCTCTTCGCCGTTCTCAGCCTGGCATACACGGTATCCTTCGGCGGCAAGGTTATAGCTGAGCACCTCCCGCTGGGCGGATTCATCTTCGACGACGAGTACGGTGGGCTTGTCTGCGGACATGATCGTTTGGGACCTATGCGGTGAGTGAAGTCGTATCGGCCTTGGGCCGGTCTTCGTCAGGACGGTCGCCGGTGACCAGGTAGATCACCTGTTCGGCGATCGATGTGACGTGATCGCCCATGCGCTCGATGTTCTTGGCGATGAAATGCAGGTGCATGCACGGCGTGATGTTGCGCGCATCCTCGAGCATGAAAGTCAGGAACTCGCGGAACAGGGCGTTGTACATCTGGTCGACCTCGCGATCGCGCACGATCACGTGCTTGGCCAGTTCCACGTCACGCTGCACATAGGCATCCAGCGCTCCCTCGAGCATTTCCTCCACCTCACGCGCCATGCGGCGCAGGGCCGCCGCGCTGTCGTTGACCGGCGGAATTTGGGAGAGAACTGTGGTGCGCTTGCCAATATTCTTGGCGTAGTCACCGATCCGCTCGAGATTGCCGCTGATCTTGATCACGGTCAGGATCAGACGCAGATCTGAAGCCGTCGGTGCGCGCGTGGCAATGACGCGGGCGGCTTCTTCGTTGATCAGCTCTTCGAGACCGTCGATTGCCTTGTCGTTCTTGCGCACTTGCGAGGCGAGCTCTTCGTCGCGGCTTTCCAGCGAGCGGGCGGCGTCGTTGATTGCGGCCTCGACCAGCCCGCCCATCTTCATGATCTGGGCCTGGATGGTTTCAAGATCACGGTCAAAGGCCGAGACGATGTGGTTTTGGTCAGACATGGGTTATCCTTTAACCGATACGGCCGGTGATGTAGCTTTCGGTGCGCGGGTCTACTGGGTTGGTGAAGATATCTCCGGTTTCACCGAATTCCACCAGTTCGCCCAGATGAAAGAAGGCGGTTTTCTGGCTGACACGGGCGGCCTGTTGCATCGAGTGGGTCACGATGACGACCGTGAATTTCTGCCGCAAATCGTCGATCAGCTCCTCGACCTGCGCGGTGGCAATCGGGTCAAGTGCCGAACACGGTTCGTCCATCAGGAGGACTTCGGGTTCGGTCGCCACGGCGCGGGCGATGCAGAGGCGCTGTTGCTGCCCGCCCGACAGGCCAGTGCCCGGCGCGTCGAGCCGGTCCTTGACCTCGTTCCAGATGGCTCCGCGACGCAGGGCGCTCTCGACGATGTCGTCCAGTTCGGCCTTGGACCCCGCCAGACCGTGAATGCGCGGTCCGTATGCGACGTTGTCATAGATTGATTTTGGGAACGGGTTGGGCTTTTGAAACACCATCCCGACCTTGGCGCGCAACTGGACCGGATCCACCCGCTTGTCATAGATGTCGTCGCCGTCAAGCTTGATGTTCCCGGTCACACGGCAGATGTCGATGGTGTCGTTCATCCGGTTCAGGCAGCGAAGAAATGTCGATTTGCCGCACCCCGACGGACCGATAAAGGCCGTCACGCTGTTGTTGGCGATATCCACATCGACGTCTTTGATGGCATGGGTTTCCCCATAATAGACGTCGACCCGGCGTGCAGTGACCTTTGCCTCGGTCGATGTGGCGTCCCGCTCGATTGTTGTCATGTCGTTCATTGCGAATTCCACTTTCGGAGTGCTTACCATTTGCGTTCGAATTTCTGCCGCAGATAGATCGCGACCATGTTCATCATGACGAGAAAGCCAAGCAGCACGAGGATAGCAGCCGATGTGCGCGAAACGAAGCCGCGTTCCGGACTGTCGGCCCAGATGAAGATTTGTGTTGGAAGCGCCGTGGCACTGTCAAACGGGCTGCTGGCCGCCGAGGTGATGAAGGCGTTCATGCCGATGAGCAGGAGCGGTGCCGTCTCGCCCAGAGCCTGTGCAAGGCCGATGATCGTGCCGGTCAGTACGCCGGGCATCGCCAGTGGCAAGACATGCTGAAAGACAACCTGCTGTCTTGACGCGCCCAGACCAAGTGCCGCTTCGCGGATCGAAGGCGGCACCGCCTTGAGAGCTGCGCGGGTGGCGATGATGATTGTCGGCATCGTCATCAGCGCCAGCGTCAGGCCTCCGACGAAGGGAGCCGAGCGGGGCAGGCCAAACCAGCCGATGAACACCGCCAGCGCCAGCAAACCGAACACCACCGAAGGAACCGCGGCGAGATTGTTGATATTGACCTCGATGAAATCGCTCAGCTTGTTCTTGGGTGCAAACTCTTCAAGATATATTGCCGAGCCGATCCCCAGAGGGAACGCGATCAGGAAACAGGTGAGCAGCGCCCAGAAGGAGCCGACAAGCGCGCCCTTGAGCCCTGCCAGTTCCGGAAAACGTGAGTCCGCATTGGTGAAGAGCGCCCAGTTGAAGGGTTTGGAGATCGCGCCGTCTGCCTTCAGGTCATCGAACCACTGGATTTCGTCGTTCTTGACGCGCCGGTTTTGTTCCGGCGTTTCCCGGTCGATCAGCCCCTTGTTCAACTGGTCGAACGGATCAGAGACCGGCACGGTCATGGTAATCGTCTGACCAATCAGATTCGGGTCGGCCACCACCCGGTCGCGCAGTTCGAACTGCGCCCCGTTGGAAAAGATGCCCTCGAGAGTCCGTGATGTCTTGCGGTCGCTCAGATCAACACCGGGCAACATCTTGCCAAGTGATGCGACAAGCGCATCGTCAAACCCACCGCGCGGCAGGCGGGCTTCGGGGATTTCGTCGGGGTCGACATAGACGTCAAGCGTCAGATGGGTCTGGGTAAACGCCTGCCAGCCAGTCGAAACCAGGGACCCCACGAGGATAAAGAGCATCAGGAAAGCGAGGGAGATCGCACCCAGCCCGATCCATTGCAGTCGCATCTGCTTGCGCTTGCGACGTTTCAGCGAGGCGGCGACAAGGTCCGTCGATCTGGCCCGGCGGAGCGTGGCGGGGGCGTTGCTGATATCGGTCATGTCCAGGGCCTCAATCGTAGGCTTCGCGGTACTTGCGCACAATGCGCAGCGCGAAAATGTTGATGATCAGTGTGACAAGGAACAGCATCATGCCAAGGGCAAACGCGGCCAGTGTCTTGGGGTTGTCAAACGACGTGTCGCCGATCAGCAGTGTCACGATCTGAACCGTCACGGTCGTGACGCTGTCCAGTGGATTTATGGTCATTCTGGCGATCAGGCCCGCCGCCATCACAACGATCATCGTTTCGCCAATCGCACGGCTGACCGCGAGAAGCACGCCGCCGACAATACCCGGCAGCGCCGCCGGAAACAGAACCGTCGTCATCATCTCGCCGCGCGTCGACCCCAACCCGAGCGCACCATCGCGCAAGGTCCGAGGAACCGCAGACAAGGCGTCATCCGCAAAGGAGGAAATGAACGGGATCAGCATGATTCCCATCACCCCACCCGCCGCAAGGGCGGTGTTGGGCGCAACGTCCAGTCCGATGGACTGACCGAAACTGCGGATGGCAGGGGCGACGATCAGGATTGCGAAAAAGCCGTAAACGACGGTCGGGACGCCGGCAAGGATTTCAAGGAGGGGTTTCACGACTGCGCGAAACCTTCGCGGCGCAAATTCATTGAGATAGACGGCCGAGAACAAGCCGATCGGAACGGCAACCACGAGGGCAACGACCGTGATCACGATTGTCCCAACAAAAACAGGCAGCCATCCGAACGCCCCTTCGGCCGCGATCTGATCCGCTCGCAGGGGGATTTGCGGCTCCCAGTTCGTTCCGAACAGGAAGTCCGTCAGCGGGACAGCATCCAGAAAGCGAATGGTTTCATAGGTAAGAGAGACGATGATCCCGATCGTCGTGAATACGGCCACGGTAGAACAGAATATCATCAGCCCGGAAACGATACGCTCCACGCCCTGACGGGCCCGAAATCCGGCATAAACGCGTGAGCGGGCAAAACCAAGCAGGGCAAGCGATAACAGCCCGACCGAAGCAACCAACAGCCATCCCGCGTTGGTCTGAAGCCGGACGAAACGGTCGCCCGCGGCAATCTTCCAGTCTTCGGGCGTGCCGAACACCTTGCCTTTTGCCAGAGACTTGATCTCGGCCAGAACCAATTGGGTGCCCCCGCTGTCCAGACCGTCAAGAACACCATCGGGCAACCCGCCCATGACCAGTCCGTCGATCACCGGACCCTGAGCAACCAGCCAGAGAAGAATGAAGGTCAGCACCGGCACAAGGATCAGGAGCGCCGAGAACAGCCCATGATAGGAAGTCAGGGAATGCAGCCTGTCTCCGCCATCGCGGATCGCCTTGGCCGCGAGTCGGTTGATCAGGTAACCGGCAATTACGGCGGCGATAAGCAAGAGGAATGGAAGAGCTGTCATATGCCTGTTCTTTCCAGATAACACCCGGGGCGCGTCTGGGTGCCCCGGGGTCTGATTCTGAGTGCCCTGGCTATTCCGGAGCGGTCATTGCATCGCCATTCAGGACCGCGTCCTGAAGTTCGACGCGACGGTCATCGGCAAGCGCCACCAGGCCGCGTTCGGACAGGTATCCACCGGCTTCCAACGCATCATCCGACATGTACTCTTCGATGAACGCGTTGAGGTTCGGGATGACACCGCGATGTGCATTCTTGACGTAGAAGAACAGCGGCCGCGAAACCGGATAGGATTTGGAGGCAATCGTATCGGTGTTCGGCTCGACGCCCTCGATCAACACGCCTTTCAGCTTGTCGAGATTTTCGAACAGGAACGAGTAACCAAAGATGCCCATGGCGTTTGGATCGGCTTCGAGACGCTGAACGATCAGGTTGTCGTTTTCGCCCGCCTCGACAAAGGGGCCGTCGGTGCGCATGCGCGAGCAGTTTTCCTTGACCCAATCGCCGTCAAAGCCACCGGCGTGGACAAAGGGCAGTTCCTCGCAACCACCATGCATCGCGAGTTCGACCCATGCGTCACGGGTTCCCGATGTTGGCGGCGGGCCATAGGCAAGAATCTCGACGGCGGGCAGGTCAGGATTGATCTGGTCCCATGTGGTGTAGGGATTGTCGGCCCATTCGCCGTCAACCGGAACCTGCGCACCAAGCGCGAGGTAGATTTCAGCGAGCGTCAGGTCCCAGGCAAATTCGTTTGCGCGCGAAATCGCCATGGACAGGCCATCAAAACCGATCAGGGCTTCGGAAACTTCGGTCACGCCGTTGGACTGGCACAGCTCGTATTCCGAAGCTTTCATGGCGCGCGACGCGCCGGTGATGTCGGGATGCTGTTCGCCGATACCGCCACAAAAGATCTTCATGCCGCCACCGGTGCCGGTGGATTCAACAATCGGAGATGGAGCGCCTGTAATGTTGGCAAACTGCTCGGCCACGGCCTGTGTGTAGGGGAATACAGTGGACGAACCAACGATGCGGATTTCGTCACGCGCGGCTGCGGCTGTGGCAGATACGGCGAGAAGGGCCAGCGCCGACACAGAAAACTTGGTGAAAGACATGGTATCTCCTGATAGTCATTTCGGATCAGATCGGTCGATCCCTGACGTGTGGCTAGTCGGATTCTGTGATGCTTATGCAAAATTAATGTGACGGTTTTGTAACAGCGTGGCCGCACCCCAAACCCGCCACGTTGTTGTCGATCAAACGCTGGAAACGTCGGGCTGATTGACCTCTCTGCAGGACCATAAGGCCATCAATCTTGCGCTGATGGAGCAACTGCACATGCGACACCACAACGCGAGACAGCTCTGCCGCAGGCATACGCGGCATGGGCTTTCGCGCAACGCACAGACCGACAACATCGCCGGGAGTCCTGACCGGAGCAATTGCCCTGCCGCAACATTTAGGGGTAGGCTGCGGCGTGATCTAACCTCAAGTACGGATTGACCTGACACATGGCCGCAAGCACAGGGATACCGAGCCCGGAAGACGACGGAGTCGACCATGGTGCGCGTGATCGCGATGAACGCGACCCGATTGCCCTGCCGTCTCATGTAGCAGGCTCAGGCAGGCTTGATCGTCTTGTTGAAACCGCGCGCTCCTATGCAGAGCAATCCGCGTCTGAAAATACGCTCAAGGCCTATTCAAAGGATTGGGCCCATTTCACCCGATGGTGCAGGGTGAAGGGCGCAGAACCGTTGCCGCCCTCACCGGAGATGATCGGCCTTTACCTTGCTGACCTTGCGGCTCCCACAGACGGGTCCCCTGCCCTCACCGTCTCGACCATTGACCGGCGTCTCTCGGGGCTGACCTGGAACTATGCCCAACGCGGGCTCACGCTTGACCGCAAGGACCGCCACATCGCCACCGTTCTGGCCGGGATCAAACGCAAACATGCCCGGCCACCTGTTCAAAAGGAAGCGATCCTGCCCGAGGATATCCTCGCCATGGTGGCCACCCTGCCCTTCGATCTGCGGGGTTTGCGCGACCGGGCAATCCTGCTCCTGGGATATGCAGGCGGCCTTCGTCGCTCCGAGATCGTGTCCCTTGATGTCGGCAAGGATGACACACCGGACAGCAATGGCTGGGTCGAAATTCTTGACGGGGGCGCTTTGCTCATGCTCAACGCCAAGACCGGCTGGCGCGAGGTCGAGATTGGCCGGGGATCGTCCCAAAAGAGCTGCCCTGTCCATGCGCTGGAGCAATGGCTGCACTATGCCAAGATCACCTTTGGCCCCATCTTTGTGCGCACGTCGCGGGATGGCAAACGGACATTCGAGGCCCGACTCAACGACAGGCATGTTGCCCGCCTGATCAAGAAAACGGTTTTGGCCGCCGGATTGCGTCCGGAGTTGCCCGAAGATGAGCGTCTCGCCCTGTTCTCCGGCCACTCTCTGCGTGCGGGCCTCGCCTCGAGCGCAGAAGTTGACGAGCGGTACGTGCAGAAACATCTCGGCCATGCCTCCGCTGAAATGACCCGCCGGTACCAGCGCCGGCGCGACCGCTTTCGCGTGAATCTCACCAAAGCGGCCGGGCTATAACTAGACCCGCCTGGCCATCTGATCAGCCCGGTTCGCCCGCCAAAGCGGCGCCTCGCGGCCTGCGCCGGTCACCGCCCTTAACATCCCGTTAACCAATCTCCGGTCAAACTGAGGCACTCATCAAGGTTTCGGGTTAGAATGTTCCGGGGGTTACCGATCATCGAACTCTTCATGCTTGCCATAACGTGCCTTCTCGCCGCCTACGCGGGATCAAGGTTCTTGACGCCGCGCCCGCAGGTCCGCAATGTCGGGCCGAAATCTGCCGATGACGTTGTCTGGATATTTGACGGCTCTGATCTCGTCGATTCCAGCACCCGTGCGCGCCGGGTCATTGAACTGCCCGACGGCCCCTGTTTCTGGAGCGATCTGCATCAGGGGCTCTCCTCACTCTACCCAACCTTTCCCAAGACCCACGATATCGTCAAGGTCAGCGGCCAGGTGGTCGCGCAGGCTCCGGATCTCAAGAATCCGAATGAGATCTACTGCGAGTGGATCGATGGAATTACACGGGTATCAATGCGCAAACGTCAGCAGGACAGCCCGCAATCAGGCGATCTGATCGATGTCCTTTCCGGCGCGACACACGAGTTGGAAACCCTGCGCTTTGCCGTCAACAGCGCGCATTATCCGATCTGGTGCGTTGACGACGCAGGCGATGTCATCTGGTTCAACGCGGCATTTGATACGCTCTGCCAAACGGCCCTGGGCAAACCCGCAAGGAAGGTCTCCTCTCTCTTTGGGCCCGCAGGCGAAGTTCCGATCCCGACCAAGCGAACCCGGCGCAGTCTCACGATTTCCGAAACTGGCAAGAAGCTCTGGTTCGACGTTTCGGTCGTGCAGTGCGATGCCGGAACATTGATCTATGCCATTGACGTGAACGCAGTTGTCGACGCCGAAGTGACACGGCGCAATTTCGTCCAGACTCTTGCAAAGACCTTTGCCCAGCTTTCCATCGGATTGGCGATTTTCGACCGGAACCGGCAGCTTGTGCTGTTCAATCCCGCGCTTGTCGATCTGACGGCGCTGCCTGCTGATTTTCTCAGCGCCCGCCCCACAATCCTGTCGTTCTTTGACCGGCTGCGGGACAGCCGAATGATGCCCGAACCAAAGAACTACAACAGCTGGCGCGACCAGATGGCCGAATTGGTCGAGGCGGCCGCCGATGGCCGATATCAGGAAACATGGTCGCTGCCATCCGGATCGGTCTATTCGGTCAGCGGGCGACCCCATCCTGACGGGGCAGTTGCATTCCTGATGGAAGACATCACCGCCGAAATTACCCTGACGCGCCGTTTTCGTTCGGATCTCGAGATGTGGCAGGCGGTTTTTGATCAGATTGACGACGCAATTGCCGTCTTTTCCATGACGGGCGACCTGATCTTCTCAAACACCGCCTACCATATCTTGTGGGGGGTCGATCCTGAAAGCTCCTTTGCCCAGACGTCGATCCTCGATTCCAGCCGGATCTGGCAGGACCAGAGCATGGCCAACCCGATATGGGGAGATATTCGTGATTTTGTCACGACGCAGGAAAACCGCGCGGAATGGTGGGCCAAGGTTGCGCTGAAATCCGGTGAGACGCTGGTCTGCAGCGTGCATCCCGTCCAGCGCGGAGCGACGATGATCAGCTTTAGTCGCGCAACAGATAGACCTCGGTCGATTGCGCAAAAGCAGCCGGAATTGACGGCAGGCTGACAAAGCTGCTTGCGACCGGAATCGCGGCCCGGCATTGTGGCTCAATGACAGTCGCGCAAAATATCATCCCGTTGCAGAACCCTGAAAACACCGCACAAGTCGCGGCAGAGATCGGTGCAAAACTGGTGTCGGGAGATACCCTTCTGCTCGAAGGGCCGATCGGAGCAGGAAAGACACATTTCGCGCGTCACCTGATCCAATCTCTGCAGGATGTCCCCGAAGACGTACCTTCGCCGACGTTTACGCTCGTTCAGACCTATGACACCACTGCCGGTGAACTGTGGCATGCAGATCTCTATCGGCTGACGGCGCTCGATGAAATCGAGGAGCTCGGCCTTGCCGACGCGTTCGAGACCGCCATCTGCCTTGTCGAATGGCCCGACCGGCTGGGTGATCTTGCACCACCTGCGGCATTGCGGTTGACCTTTGAAACAGATCCGTCATCTGAAACCGCGCGGACCCTGACCTGTGTCTGGTCTGACTCAAAGTGGCCCTCAAAACTGGAGCAAATCCACAATGTCTAACCGCGATGCGCTCACCGACTCTTTCCTGAGCCGCACCGACTGGGCCGATGCCCGACGCGGCCCGCTTGCCGGTGACGCGTCGAACCGGCGTTACGAACGGCTCACAGATCGCGATACCGGCGAAACGGTCGTCCTGATGGATGCACCGCCCGAAAAGGGAGAAGACGTGCGTCCGTTTGTGCGCATTGCCAAGCATCTTTGCGGCGTCGGCCTGAGTGCTCCCACCATTCTGGCCGAGGATGTCGAGAACGGATTCCTGCTTATCGAAGACCTGGGTGATGCGCTGTTCGCTCGTGTGGTCCGCACCGAGCCGGGGCTTGAGACGACGCTATACGAGGCCGCAATTGACGTTCTGCTGAAACTGCACGGCGCACCCCTCCCCGAGCTTGAGACCTATGCTCCCTCGGTGATGACCGATCTCTCGGCATTGGCATATTCAAAGTACCGGGGCGGGATTGTTGGTGATACGGAAGGCGAAGACAGGTTTCGGGCAACGTTCCATGAACTCTGTGCGGACTACGACCCCGCCGCACCAGTCCTGATCCAGCGCGACTACCACGCCGAAAACCTGCTCTGGCTGCCGGATCGGACGGGCGCGGCACGGGTCGGTTTGCTTGACTTTCAGGACGCGATGTTGGGGCATTCGGCCTATGATCTGGTGTCGCTTCTGCAGGATGCCCGACGGGATGTGTCACCGGAACTCGAGGCTGCGATGATCAACCGCTATCTTGCCAGGTCGGGTGCAGATCCTGAGCAGTTCACCGCCGCCTATGCCGTGCTCGGCACCCAGCGCAACCTGCGTATCATCGGTGTTTTTGCCCGGCTGGGCCTGGAGTACGGAAAACCGCACTACGTCGATCTGATCCCGCGTGTCTGGGCCCACCTGATGCGCGATCTTGTCCATCCCGCCCTGCAGCCGATCGCGAACCTGTTGCGAAACGCACTCCCGACACCGACTCCGGAAAACCTGGAATACCTGAAGCCGACATGAAGCAGAGCCCCGACGCCGTCATGCTGTTTGCCGCCGGATTTGGCACCCGGATGGCGCCGTTGACGGATCATTGTCCCAAGCCCCTGATTCCCGTGGCCGGAAAGCCGCTGATTGATCATGCACTCGCATTGATCAAGGCAACCAATCCGGCCCGTATTGTGGCCAACACCCACTACCTGCCGGATCAGATGGCCGATCACCTGCGCCCGCTGGGTGTAAGCTTGTCACCGGAACAACCCGAAATTCTGGACACCGGCGGTGGCCTGCGCGCAGCTTTGCCCCAGTTGGGGAATGGCCCGGTCTTTACCCTGAACCCCGATGCGATTTGGGCGGGCCCGAATCCGCTGACCCTTTTGCGCAAGGCGTGGAAGCCGGATCAGATGGATGGGTTGTTGGTTTGTGTTCCAATTGCGCAAACCGTTGGCCGGATCGGCAGTGGCGATTTTGATGTCAATGAATCAGGACGGATCAGCCGCGGCGCGGATTTCGTCTATGGCGGGGCGCAGATTGTCAAAACGGACGAACTACACGACATCCCGGAAAATTCTTTTTCTCTCAACGTGTTGTGGGACAGGATGTTGCAGGATGGCAAGTTGTTCGCGTTAAGGTATCCCGGTCGCTGGTGCGATATCGGCCACCCGGCCGGGATTGGGCTGGCCGAAGACCTGCTTGCGCAATCCGATGTTTGACCCAACCGACAAGCCGCGCGTCTTTGCATTGCCACCGGGTGTCGACTTTCCCGATGCCTTGGTTGACGGCGTGATCGGTCGCTGCGATGCCGGTGATCCAACCGCACTCGCGCGGGTGCAGATTGTCGTGAACACACGACGCATGGCCCGACGCATGCGCGACCTGTTTGATGCCGGTCCGGCCCGCCTTTTGCCAAAGGTGTCGTTGCTGACCGAGATCGGCGCAACTGGGGTCAAATTGCCGCCTCTGGCCTCTTCATTGCGGCGCAGGCTGGAACTGGCGCGGCTGATCAGCCGTCTCCTGGACCAACAACCGGACCTCGCGGCGCGATCATCCGTCTATTCGCTGGCCGACAGTCTGGCAGAATTGATGGACGAAATGCAGGGCGAAGGCGTTCCGCCAAGCCGGATCAGCGAGCTTGATGTCAGCGACATGTCGAGCCACTGGGCCCGTGCACAACAGTTCTTTGGCATCGCCGAACAATACCTTGCGGCGCAAGACGGGCTGATGGTGGACCCTCAGACACGCCAGCGCCGCATGGTCGATGCCCTGATCCAGCGATGGCAGGAAGCACCGCCGGAAACACCGGTCATCCTTGCAGGTTCGACCGGGTCGCGCGGCACAACTGCGCTCTTGATGGCTGCAATTGCGCGCCTGCCGCAAGGGGCGATTGTCTTGCCGGGGTATGACTTTGATCAGCCGGATGCGGTCTGGTCCCGGCTTGATGAACCTCTGCAATCGGAGGATCATCCGCAGTACCGGTTTCGCCACCTGATGCAAATGTTGCAGATTGCGCCCAGCGATGTCGCGCCATGGACCGATGCGCAGCCGCCGTCACCCGACCGGAACCGGCTGATTTCCCTGGCATTGCGCCCTGCTCCGGTGACGGATGCCTGGCTGACCGAAGGGCCGGGCCTGAGCAATCTGGCAACCGCAGCCGCCGATGTGACGCTGATACGGGCACCGGAGCCGCGCGCCGAGGCATTGGCGATTGCCCTGAGATTGCGCAAGGCCGCAGAGACCGGGCAAACCGCCGCGCTGATCACGCCGGACCGAATGCTGACACGACAGGTTTCCGCAGCACTTGACCGCTGGAACATCCTCCCGGACGACAGCGCCGGCCTGCCGCTGCAGCTGTCGCCGCCGGGGCGGTTCCTGCGCCATGTTGCCGGGCTGTTTGCAAAATCCCTGAACGGCGAGATGCTGTTGACGCTGCTCAAGCATCCGTTGTGTCACAGCGATGCCATGCGTGGCGAGCACCTGTTGTACAGTCGCGATCTGGAACTGTACCTGCGCCGCAATGGTCCACCCTTTCCCACGGCTGAAACCTTGACCGCGATCTGTCAGCAACAGAAGAACCTGCCGCCGCCGGAATGGATCGACTGGCTGACGAGCCGGTTCGCCGGTCAGGATACCGTCGGCGCACGACCCCTTGCAGACTGGACATTGCATCTGCGCGAAATGGCCGAAGCCATTGCCGGTGGCAGTCGCGAAACCGGGAGCGGCGCCCTTTGGACCGGGTTTGCCGGAACCGAAGCGCAGACCATCATTGCCGCACTTGAAGCCGAAGCCGGGCATGGCGGTGACATGACCGCGCGCGAGTTTTCCGACCTGTTGGGTGCCTTGTTGGCAGGTGGCGAGGTCCGCGACCCGAACGCACCACACGAACGCATCATGATCTGGGGCACGCTGGAGGCGCGGGTGCAGGGGGCCGACCTGCTCATTCTCGGCGGGTTGAACGAAGGAAGCTGGCCCGAGGCACCGAACCCCGATCCATGGCTGAACCGGACCTTGCGAAACAAGGCCGGGTTGTTGTTGCCCGAGCGGCGAATTGGCCTCTCTGCGCATGACTTTCAACAAGCGGCCTGCGCCCCCGAAGTGTGGCTGACCCGCTCGCTGCGCTCTGACGATGCGGAAACCGTGCCGTCGCGTTGGCTCAACCGGGTGACGAACCTGCTGAACGGGCTACCCGATCAGGGTGGCCCCAAGGCGATGGAGGACATGGCGGCGCGGGGGCAGAGATGGCTGGACTGGGCCAAAGAACTTGACCGGGCCCCGCGCGTTGAACCGGCCCACCGGCCCTCGCCGCGCCCCCCGGTTGTGTCACGCCCGACCAAACTGTCGGTGACGGAAATCAAGACGCTCATCCGCGACCCCTATGCGATCTACGCAAAGCATGTGCTGCGGCTGCGCCCGCTCGATCCGCTGGTGAAAGAGCCGGACGCCCTGCTGCGCGGGATTGCCGTGCATGACTTTCTGGAAACCTTCATCAAACACACAACCGATCGACCCGGCGACCTGACACGTGATGTATTTCTTGATTTCGCACAAAGGCAATTGAACACCAGTGTTTCCTGGCCAGCGGCGCGACGGCTGTGGCGCGCCCGGCTGGCGCGCATTGCCGACGCGTTCCTGTCGGAAGAGAAGGCGCGTCGCGAGATCGCATGGCCCGCCGCCTACGAGGCCGTGCTGCGCTATCCGCTGACTCCATTGCCCTTTACGCTGACCGGACGGGCAGATCGCATTGATAGGGATGAAACGGGCGCGCTCCATATCTATGACTACAAGACCGGCGCACCGCCAACCAAGAGCCAGCAAGCAAAGTTCGACAAGCAACTGCTGATCGAGGCCGCGATTGCCGAAGACGGTGGTTTTGACGCTCTCGACCCCGCCCCTGTTGCCGAGGCCGTGTTCCTGCGGGTCGGCAGCCCCGGCGCGAATGTCCACGCTCCTCTGGCCGAAGAGCCGGCGGCCAAGGTCCTGGCTGATCTGCGCGAGTTGATCGGCGCCTACCTGGATGAATCACAGGGATACACCGCGCGCAGGATGTTGGAAAAGGACTCCGACGTCGGGTATTTCGACCAGTTGGCACGCTTTGGAGAATGGGATCGCTCTGCAAACCCGGTCACGGAGGACCTGACGTAATGCCCCGTGATGACGCAACAGAACGGCAGGTAACGGCGGCGCGCCCGGATGCGTCGACCTGGCTCGCGGCAAATGCGGGGTCGGGCAAGACGCGGGTTCTGACCGACCGCGTGGCGCGGCTGTTGCTCGAAGATGTCAGGCCCGAACATATCCTGTGCCTGACCTACACAAAGGCCGCGGCGAGCGAGATGCAGAACCGGCTGTTCCGTCGGCTGGGCGACTGGGCGATGCGCGGCGATGGGGACCTCACGGCGACGCTGGTCGATCTTGGCGTATCCCGTTCGGTTTCGCCGCACCAGCTGGCCCACGCGCGCACGCTGTTTGCGCGGGCAATCGAAACGCCGGGCGGGCTGAAGATCCAGACCATTCATTCATTCTGTGCATCGCTCTTGCGGCGGTTTCCGCTGGAGGCCGGGGTCAGTCCGCAATTCACCGAGATGGAAGACCGCGCGGCGGAATTGCTTCAGGCTGAAATCGTCGAGGACTTTGCCGATGGTCCGCAGGCAAATCTGGTGGATGGGATCGCGCAGTTCCTGAGTGACACCACGTTCGACGGATTGACCCGTGCGCTGGTCCAGCAACGTGAAGCCTTTGCACATCCTGTTGACCAGGGTGCATTGTGGCGCAGCCTGGATTTGCCCGTCGGATATGACGAGACGCGTCTCCGCGCCGAAGTGTTTTTCGGCGCTGAGGCGGAGCTGTTGGATCGTCTGCGTGCCGCCGTCAACGGAGGCAGCAAGACCGAGCAAAACCTGGCGGCAAAACTGGCGGTCATCACGACGCCTGATCTGTCGGACCTGCCAGCGCTGGAATCTGCGTTCTTGACTGGAAAGGACGCCAATTCTCCGTTCTCCGCCAAGATAGGGGCTGTTCCCACCAAGAAAACGCAAGGCGATAACCCGGACCTGATGCCCGGCCTCGACGCGCTGATGCTGCGGATCGAAGCAGCGCGGCCTTTGCGGTTGGGTCTCGCCTGCGCAAGAAAATCGCTCGCGCTTCACAGTTTTGCCGCCGCCTTTCTGCCGGAATATGCCCGCCGCAAACAATTGCGCGGTTGGTTGGATTTTGACGATCTGATCCTCAAGGCGCGACAATTGCTGAACGATCCGGCCGTGGCGCAATGGGTGCTCTATCGGCTCGACGGCGGGATCGACCACATACTGGTGGACGAAGCGCAGGACACCAGCCCAGTCCAGTGGGATGTGATCGAAAAGCTGGCACAAGAGTTCACAAGCGGCGAAGGAGCGCGCGGCGACAAGCCGCGAACCATTTTCGTCGTCGGTGATAAAAAGCAGTCGATCTACTCCTTTCAGGGCGCCGATCCGGAAGAATTCGACCGAATGCAGACAGAGTTCTCCCAGCGCCTTGCAGGGTCGGGCGAAGGCTTGCAGGATTTGACGCTGGAATACTCCTTCCGGTCATCCGAGGCGATCCTGCGATTGGTCGACATCGTCTTTGCCGGTCACGAGGATGCGGGGTTTCGAACGGATTTGCATCACCGCGCCTTCAAGTCCAACCTCCCGGGCCGGGTTGATCTGTGGCCGGTCGTGGAAAGGGTCGATGATGCCGACGATCGGGTCTGGACGGACCCGATCGACCGGCCAAGCCCGCGCCACCACAATGTCATCCTGGCGGAACAGATCGCAACATCGATCAGCCGGATGATCGCGGACGCTGAAACCATACCGGTTGACGGTGACGCGCCGGGCGAACTGCGGCGGCGAAAGGTTCAGGCCGGAGACTTTCTGATCCTCGTTCAGCGCCGGTCTGACCTGTTTGCCGAAATCATCCGGGCCTGCAAGGCGGCGGGGCTGCCGATTGCCGGGGCGGATCGGCTCAAGGTCGGCGCGGAACTGGCGGTCAAGGATCTGGCGGCGTTGCTGAGCTTTCTCGCGACGCCGGAAGACAGCCTGTCGCTGGCCACCGCGCTCAAATCTCCGCTTTTTGGATGGGATGAACAGACCCTTTTCGATCTTGCGCATCGTCGCGACAGCACGTTCTTGTGGACCGCCCTGCGCAAGCGTTCCGATGAATACCCGGAAACCATGGCGATCCTGAACGATCTGCGCGGCCAGACCGATTTCCTGCGTCCCTATGACTTAGTCGAGCGGATCCTGACCCGCCACGACGGGCGGCGCAAGCTTTTGGCGCGGCTGGGGTCCGAGGCCGAGGATGGGATCAACGCCCTGTTGTCGCAGGCGCTGTCCTTTGAGCGTGCGGATATTCCGAGCCTGACGGGTTTCCTTGTCTGGATGGAAACCGATGATCTCGAGATCAAGCGACAGATGGGTACGGCCGGCAACATGGTACGGGTGATGACCGTGCACGGGGCCAAGGGTCTGGAATCGCCGATCGTGATCCTGCCAGACACCGGGCCACGGCGTCCGCCCAGAGGCGGCGAGATCATGACGGTTGACGATGTGCCGCTTTGGCGGATGACTGCAGTCGACATGCCAAAGGCCATGTCGACTGCCCATGCGGAAGCCCAGCAAAGACAGCTGAATGAGCGGCTTAGGCTCTTGTATGTGGCTCTAACACGGGCCGAAAAGTGGCTGATCGTTACTGCTGCGGGCGATTTGGACAAGAATGGCGACAGTTGGTATCAGATGGTCGAGACCGCGCTGACCGAAGCCGGCGCAGAACAGTGCGTCTTTGAATCCGGTCCGGGTCTGCGGCTGGCGCATCTGGATTGGCATGCGCCAGAGCAGCAGGATACCGGGCAGATTGATCAGCACACGGTTGTTGTACCCGAAATCTTCAGCTCAGCCGCGACCCCGCCCAAACCCGGAACAAGATCGCTGAGCCCATCCGACCTCGGAGGTGCGAAAGCGCTGCCGGGAGACTCCGGGCTGGACGAAGAGGCAGCAAAGCTTCGCGGTGCGCAAATTCATTTGCTGCTGGAGCATCTACCGGACATGCCACAAGCAGGTTGGAATGAAGCAGCCTTTGGAATTCTGCACGGATTGGACAGCCTGCAGATCGCACCGCTGCTGGCCGAGGCGCGAACCGTCCTGAAGAATCCGGACCTCTACGACGTCTTTGCCCGCGATACGCTGGCAGAAGTCCCGGTTACGGCAGAAATCTACGGGCGGCGATTTCACGGGACGATCGACCGTCTGATTGTCGGAGCGAAATCTGTCCGTGCGATTGATTTCAAAACCAACGCGACAGTGCCCGCAGCGCCCGAAGACTGTCCCGACGGACTGTTGCGGCAAATGGGGGCCTACGCCGCGATGTTGGGCCAAGTCTACCCGGATCACAGGATAGAAACCGCGATCCTGTGGACGCGCACCGCGACACTTATGCCATTTCCACACGATCTTGTGTCTGATGCGCTCGGTCGCGCACCATCTCTTGACGATGGCGCTGTGCGTTCATAGGTTTTACTCCAACCTCGCAATGATCCAGGAGCCTGATCATGTCCACCGTCGCTGTCACGGACGCCACCTTTGACGCCGAAGTCAAGAATTCCGATATTCCCGTCGTTGTCGATTTTTGGGCCGAGTGGTGTGGCCCCTGCAAACAGATCGGCCCGGCTCTGGAAGAGCTGTCCGCGGAATACGAAGGCCGGATCAAGGTTGCCAAGGTCGATGTCGACAGCAATCCGAACTCCGCTGCGGCAATGGGCGTCCGCGGCATCCCCGCCCTGTTCATTTTCAAGGACGGTCAGGTCGTGTCGAACATTGCCGGCGCCAAGCCAAAGGCCGCACTGCAAAGCTGGATCGACGAGTCGATCTGAGCGCGCCATTCGCAGAATACGCAAGGTCGTCCCGGTTGGGGCGCCCTTTTTCTTGCAGGGCCAAAATGAGAGCCGCCCAAATGGATGGACGGCTGTATCTTGCGAACGATGTTGGCGGAGGTGCGTGTCAGAGGGCGTCGACGTAGTCGCGGGTCAGCCCGATATCGCTGAGTTGGCGCTCCGACAGCTGCGCGAGCGCCCTGCGGGTAATGCGCGCCTCGTGACGGGATTTCAGTTCTGCGGCCACAGCATTAAGGAAATTGACCACGCGGAGGATCGTGACTGCTCCGTGTGGCGCGTCGTGTTGTACAGTCGTCATCTTTTTTCGCCTATCAAGAGTGAAACAGCCGACTCCATGTCGGTTGCAGAGCGTACATAGGCAGCCGGATATCTGGGGACAAATGGTGATTTTGCATTCCCGATCTGCACGGATTGCATGATTAGGAAGCCCGCAAACACGGGTCCGGCCCAAAAAAAGAAGTCACATCCGGCTTGATCACCGGGTGCCGCCAGGGGTAGTGCGCTTGAAATCGGATGCAAAACGCCCAGATTGGCTTCGCATACAGGAGACACGCATGGCAGATGATCAATTCCCCGGCTGGCACGGGACCACCATTATCGGCGTCAAGAAGGGCGGCAAAGTGGTGATTGCCGGCGATGGCCAGGTCTCGCTTGGTCAGACCGTGATCAAGGGCAGCGCACGCAAGGTGCGCCGCCTGTCACCCGGTGGCTTTGATGTGGTTGCCGGTTTTGCCGGATCCACCGCCGACGCGTTTACCCTTCTTGAGCGGCTCGAGAAGAAACTGGAAGCGACGCCGGGACAGTTGGCGCGGGCAAGTGTCGAGTTGGCCAAGGACTGGCGCACCGACAAGTACCTGCAAAAGCTTGAAGCCATGCTGATCGTATCCGACGGCAAGGATATTCTGGTAATTACCGGTGCCGGTGACGTTCTGGAACCCGAGCACGACGTTGCCGCAATCGGATCCGGGGGCAACTTTGCTCTCGCCGCTGCGCGCGCGATGATGGACAGCGACAAATCCGCAGAGGATGTTGCCCGCCAGGCCATGGCGATTGCTGCCGATATCTGTGTCTATACCAACGGAAACCTGACCGTCGAAACGATCGGCGGCTGATGTTTTTCTGTACATCTCGAACAATATCCGCCGGGACCCCGGCCTGGAAGGACATCAAATGACTGACCTGACCCCCCGCGAAATCGTCAGCGAACTGGACCGGTTCATCATCGGCCAGAAGGATGCCAAACGCGCGGTTGCCGTGGCGCTGCGCAACCGGTGGCGGCGCAAGCAGCTGGCAGATGATTTGCGGGATGAAGTGTATCCCAAGAATATCCTGATGATCGGCCCCACCGGCGTCGGCAAGACCGAAATCAGCCGCCGTCTGGCAAAACTGGCGCGTGCGCCGTTCATCAAGGTCGAGGCAACCAAGTTTACCGAGGTCGGCTATGTCGGGCGGGATGTCGAGCAGATCGTGCGCGATCTGGTGGACAGTGCGATTGCCCAGACCCGCGAACATATGCGCGAAGACGTCAAGGCCGCCGCGCACAAGGCCGCCGAGGAACGTGTTGTATCGGCGATTGCCGGCGAGGATGCCCGCGAAACCACGCGCGAGATGTTTCGCAAGAAGCTCAAGTCCGGAGAGTTGGACGATACGGTGATCGAGCTTGACATGGCCGACACCTCGAACCCGATGTCGATGTTCGAAGTTCCGGGCCAGCCCGGCGGCGGCAACGTGGGCATGATGAACCTGGGCGACATGTTCGGCAAAGCCTTTGGCGGGCGTACCGTGCGGCGCAAGATGTCCGTCGCCGAAAGCTATGATGTGCTGATCGGGGAAGAGGCGGACAAGCTGCTCGATGATGAAACCGTGACCCGGGCCGCGCTGGAATCTGTGGAGCAGAATGGAATCGTGTTTCTCGATGAAATCGACAAGGTCTGTGCTCGGCAGGAAGCCCGCGGCGGCGATGTCAGCCGCGAAGGTGTGCAGCGCGATCTGCTGCCCCTGATCGAAGGCACGACCGTCAGCACCAAGCATGGGCCGGTCAAGACCGATCATATCCTGTTCATTGCCTCTGGCGCATTCCATATCGCCAAACCGTCCGACCTGCTGCCCGAGCTTCAAGGGCGCTTGCCGATCCGGGTAGAACTGCGCGCGCTGACCGAAGAGGATTTCGTGCGCATCCTGACCGAAACCGACAATGCGTTGACGCTCCAGTACACCGCGCTGATGGGCACCGAGCAGGTCGAGGTGAGTTTCACCGAAAACGGCATTGCAGCCCTCGCAAAGATCGCGGCAGATGTGAACCACGCGGTCGAAAACATCGGCGCGCGGCGGCTCTATACCGTGATGGAACGCGTGTTCGAGGAACTGTCTTTCAATGCGCCGGATCGCTCTGGTGACCAGATCGTTGTCGACGCCGATTTCGTCGAAGCCAACCTTGGCGCTCTGTCGCGCTCCACGGACGTCAGCCAATATGTCCTCTGAACGCTAGGGTGCTTTGGGTGCGGTTTCGACAATGACACGCCTTGTCGGAGTCAATGTCGATAGAGGCCCGGATAAAAAGATTATCCTGCAACCGCTGAACGACTCTCAAAGATAGCGCTTGCCTAAGCCTGATCGCGCGGGCAAACGCGATTCATGACCTTGCTTGGCTTTCTGAAGCGAAATGCGCCCTGGCTCGCCGCCGGTGGCCTGCTCACCTTTCTGTCAAGTTTTGGCCAGACCTTCTTCATCTCGATCTTTGCCGGGGAAATCCGTGCCGAATTCGGGTTGAGCCACGGGCACTGGGGCGGGCTCTATTCCCTTGGCACTGCGATCTCGGCGGTGGTGATGATCTGGGCCGGGAGTCTGACCGATCTGTTTCGGGTGCGGGCTCTGGGGCCGCTCGTCCTGATCGGGTTGGCAATTGCCTGTGTGGCGATGGCCATGAACCGTTCTCTTTGGCTGTTGCCGATGATTATCTTTTCACTTCGCCTGTTCGGTCAGGGAATGTGCAGCCATCTGGCGGTGGTTGCCATGGCGCGTTGGTTCCAGGCCATGCGCGGCAGGGCGCTGTCTGTTGCGACCTTGGGCTTTGCGCTGGGCGAGGCCACGCTGCCGATCATTTTCGTGGCATTGATGGGGGTCGCCCACTGGCATATCCTGTGGTTTCTTGCCGCCGGCATATGTGTTCTGGGTGTGCCGGTTCTGGTCCGTTTGTTGCGGCAGGAACGCACGCCGCAAAGCATGGCGCAGGACTTCTCGGGCACCGGAATGCAGGGTCGGAACTGGACCCGGCGAGAGGCGTTGTCGCATCCTCTGTTCTGGATGATGGTCCCCGCCATGCTTGGTCCGGCCGCGTTCAACACCGCATTCTTTTTCCACCAGGTGCATTTTGCCGAGATCAAGGGATGGGAGCACGTGGAACTGGTCGCGTTCTTTCCGGTCTATACGGTAATCGGGATTGTCACGATGGTTGGCTCGGGCTGGGCGCTGGACAGATGGGGAACGGCCCGGTTGATGCCATTCTATCAACTGCCGCTGGTGGTGAGTTTTGTCGCTTTTTCCATTGCTGCCGGGCCATTGATGGCTCTCGTCGGGTTTCTGTTCCTGGCTCTGACAACCGGGGCAAATTCGACCTTGCCCAACGCGTTCTGGGCAGAGTTTTACGGCACCGCACATATCGGAGCGATCAAGGCGATGGTGGCGGCCGTGATGGTTCTGGGATCTGCAATTGGTCCGGGGATAACCGGTGTGCTGATCGACGCAGGGGTCGGACTGGAACAACAGTTCCTCGGAATCGCGTGCTATTTTCTGTTTACGACGATGATGGTCTATCTGGGTATTCGTCGCGCAAGGCTGGACCTTGTACTTTAACGGAACTTGCGCAGATAGACATAGTACGCCCCTTCGCCACCGTGGCTGATATGGGCGTTTTCGACATGAAGCACCGCCTGCGCGAGCGGCGGAATAGACAGCCAATGCGGTACGTTGCGTCGCAGGATGCCACGCGGCACCGGGATCGGGCCGGTGTCCTTTGACTCCTTGCCCTTGCCGGTGATGACCAGAACCAGACGCCGCCCGGATGCCTGGGATGACAGGATGAACCGTGTCAGAGCGGGATGCGCGCGCTCCAGCGTCATGCCGTGCAGATCGATCCGGCCCTCCGGGACAAGCTTGCCACGTTTCATCCGGCCATAGGCCTTGCGATCCATCTGAACCGATTGCGGGCGTACCGTCAGGGTCGGGCTTGGAGGTGTGGCCTGATTTGGGCGGGGCGCCAGCGGCGTTGGATACCGTGTCGGCTTTGGCTTCGGTAGCGGGCGCGTGGGGTTGCCGTCGACATGCAACCGTTCAGCGCGTTCAACAACACGATGCCAGAGATCGATTTCTTCGTCGGTCAGCTTGCGGCGAACCATCAGACGGCATCCGGCAGCAGGTCAGGAGCGGCTTCGATACAGAGTCCATCGGCCATCGTCACTGCCCCGCGCCCGAAACGTCGCCATTACCCGTCTGTCGCGACCAGCAACCAGTTGGGATCATTGGACCCCATCGCGCGCGCGAACGTCCAGGTGTCCTTCTGGCGTTTGATCGCCGTCGGGCTGCCTTCGATGATGTCGCCGCCCTTGTCGCGTACGACCGATGTCAACTCGGCCACGAAGCGCATGGTGATTTCTGCCTTGTTGGTATCCTTGTCGAATCTGACATCCTGAATGCTGGTTTCACGGACACCGACGAACTCGGCCTCGATGGTCAGCCCCTTGTCTTCGCGTGCCGCCACCACATCGACAAAGGCGTCGAAAACATCATCGGCCAGGAACGGCTGGATTTCATCCAGGTTGCCGCGTTCAAAGCCCATGACGATCATCTCGTATGCACCGCGTGCGCCCTGAACGAACTCGCTGACCGAAAAAGCGGGTTCGATTCGCTTCATCGCGGCAAGGTCCTGTGCCTGCGGCCCATCCTCCTCGACATGATCGGTGATATCGCGATCGGGTCCGCCTTCGATGACCTCAAACCCCTTGCGCGCGACGGGCTCGTCCGTTTTTGGCACGGGTGGCTTCTCAAATCCGTCGCGGGTGCCCAATACACTCTTCAGGCGCAAAATCAGGAAGATGGCAATGCCAGCAAGCACCAAAAGCTGTATGATGGACGAATTCATTTGGACCTCTTGTTTATCTTGGGCTTTGTAAGCCCTGCCTGTCGCACTTATGTAGGTGACGGGCGGGGTCAAGTCTACCTCGCCACATTAGGGAAAGGAAACGCGCAATGTACCTATTTCTGGCGTTTTTGTTGGTGCCGCTGATCGAAATCGGACTGTTTATTCAAGTTGGCGGTCTGATCGGGCTGTGGCCGACATTGGCCATCGTTGTCCTGACGGCGATCCTGGGAACTTCGCTGGTACGCTCGCAAGGGCGAGTCGCCATGGGAGAGTTGCGCAGTTCGTTTGCCGATTTGAATGACCCGACAGAGCCGCTGGCGCATGGTGCAATGATACTCGTGTCTGGCGTTTTGCTGCTGACTCCGGGGTTCTTTACCGATGCGGTGGGCTTTGCGCTGCTGATGCCGCCGGTTCGACGCGCGGTGTTCCGATTTGTGCGGTCGCGCGTGGAAGTGCATCAATTTGAGATGGGTTCCGGCCAATCGCCACAGCGCCCTACACCGGGTGATGTGATCGACGGAGAGTTCGAGGACGTCACTCCAAACCGCAAACCGCGCACCGGGCCCTCTGGTTGGGTCGAAGACGGCAAGTAGCATTGAGGTGCCACAGCCAAACTGCTAAGCAGCGGAAAATCATGTTTCGAGGAGCTTTTCGATGTCTGACAACGGCGCCGCCGCTGCAAATGGCGGTCAACAACAACCGCAGGTGAAAATGAACATTCTTGGACAGTTCATTCGCGATATGTCCTTCGAGAATGTCATGGCCCAAAAGGGTGCCACGGGAGAAGTGAAGCCCGATGTCAGCGTTCAGGTCAATCTTGATGCCAAGAAGCGTGCGGTCGATCACCAGTACGAGGTTTCGATCAAGCTGAACGTTGAATCCAAGGTGAAGGAAAGCGGTGATCCGCTGTTCCTGCTAGAGATCGACTATGCCGGCGTATTCCACATCGAAGGCGTCCCGGAAGAGCAGTTGCATCCGTTCCTTCTGATCGAATGCCCGCGTATGTTGTTCCCGTTCCTGCGCCGGATCGTCAGCGATGTGACCCGTGACGGTGGCTATCCGCCGCTGAACCTGGAAAACATTGATTTCGTTCAGCTATACCGCGCCGAAATCGCCCGTCGGCAAAAAGAACAACCCGCTCAACCGACCAACGCCTAGAGCGTTTCGCGCCTGTCCCGGTCACGACGGTTCAGGCGCGCGACCAAAGTGTGTCTTCGCCGAGTTTTGCGACAAAGCGCTCATGCGCTTCACGCTCTTGCGGAGTTATGCGCTCGGGCAGGGGATTTGGCCGCGGCGTCGGGCGCCAGACCTCCGAAGAAGCGCCGCTGTTCTGCCGCGAAGTGGATGCCAGCCCAAAATCGGGCTGCCGGCCACCGATCAGTTCCAGATAGACTTCCGCAAGAATTTCCGAATCAAGCAATGCGCCGTGCAGCGTGCGTGCGGTATTGTCTATGCCAAAGCGCCGGCACAGAGCATCGAGCGACGCGGGTGAGCCGGGAAAGCGTTTGCGGGCAATCGCCAGGGTATCGATGGCCTGTTCCCATGGCAGCCTTGGCAGGTTCATCCATCCAAGCTCGGCATTGAGAAACTTCATATCGAAGGCCGCATTGTGGATCACCATTTTCGCGTCACCGACAAAATCCAGAAACGCCTGCCCGATCTCGGCGAACTTTGGCTTGTCTCGCAGAAAGTCATCGCCCAGCCCGTGAACCTCAAAGGCCTCTTGCGGCATGCTTCTTTCGGGGTTGATGTACTGGTGATAGGTCCGTCCGGTGGCGACATGGTTATGAAGCTCTACCGCGCCGATCTCGACAATCCTGTCGCCGGATTCCGGGTCAAAACCTGTGGTTTCCGTATCCAGTACGATTTCACGCATGCGCCTGCCGATCCCTGATTTGCCTGACGATAGTATGAACCTGAGCGCGCGCGTGGTCCAGTGTATCGGTGATGATCACATAGTCTGATCGCGCGCGTTTTTCGGCGTCCGGCATCTGTTTTGCGCGGATCATTTCGAACTGTTCGCGCGTCATCGTCCCACGTTCGAGAACCCGCTGTTCCTGAATGTCCGGCGCAACAGAAACGCAGGCAACCGCATCCATCGCAGCGTCGCCGCCGGTCTCGAAAAGCAGCGGAATATCAAAGACCAGAATATCGGCTGTGGCGTTTTCCCTGAATTTGTTGCGGTCCTCGGCGACCAGCGGATGAACAATCGCTTCGATTTGCTTCAGTGCGCCGGGATCCCTGGCAATGAGGGTCTTCAGCACTGTGCGATCGACTGCGCCCTCTTGTATCGTTTGCGGATAAATCGCCGCGATTGGCGCAACGGCTGGACCGTTCTCGGCATAGATCCGATGCACGGCCGCGTCGGCATCCCAAAGCGCGCAGCCTTCTTCGACGAACATCCTGGCCGTGGAGCTTTTGCCCATGCCGATGGACCCGGTCAGCCCCAGAAGAAAGCTCATTTCAAGGCGGCGGCGCGAGTCGCCTCATCTATTTCCGGGCGCGTGCCAAACCATCGCTCAAATCCCGGAACGGCTTGAAACAGCAGCATACCAAGACCATCAACCGTCACACAGCCGACATTGCGGGCGGCGACAAGCAGGTTTGTCTGGAGTGGTGAATAGACCAGATCGGTGACCACGGTGCCTGAATGCAACCCGTCAAGTTGAACGGAAAGCTCCGGTTGCCCGGTCATCCCCAAGGATGTCGTGTTGACCAGCAACGCTGCCTCCTTGACGGTGCTTCCGGCCTGCACCCAGTCGATGACCCGGATCCGGTGACCAAAATCCTCTCTCAGCCGTTCGGCTCGCAATCGGGTGCGGTTGGACAGGATGACTTCGGGAACACCTGCATCGATCAGCGCGGTAATGACCGCCCGCGAAGCCCCGCCCGCACCCAGTACCAATGCCGGTCCAGCCTCTGCACACCAGTTGGGTGCGCCGCTTCTCAGGTTTTCGATGAATCCGTAACCATCTGTATTATCCGCAAAAATGCTTCCTGCATTGCGAAATATCAGGGTATTGGCCGCTCCGATCAAGGTCGCGCGATCCGTGATCTGATCGGCAAAGGCCATCACCCTTTCCTTGTGGGGCACGGTCACATTGACGCCGACAAACCCCATCGCGGGCAATGTGCGCAAAACCCTCTCCAGATCGTTTTCATCCACATCCATCGGGATGTAGTGACCACGGATGCTGTAGGTTCTGAGCCAGTGCGCGTGTAACAAGGGAGATCGGGAATGCGCGATCGGTGATCCGATCACACCCGCCAAGGGAATGCGTGTGCTGGTCATTGCTCGATCACTCCGCGTAGGGCGAGGAAATTCAGAAGTTCTAACAAGGGCATACCCAAAACGTTAAAGTAGTCGCCGTCAATACCGCTGAACAGACGAACGCCTTCTTCCTCAAGCTTGTAGGCCCCGACCGAATGGCGGATGCTGTCCCAGTTGCGAGAGATATAGCCGGAAAGGTAGTCATCCGAAAAGGCGCGCATTCGCAATCTGACCTGACCTACATGCCGCCACACGGGAGCACCGTCCTGGTAGATGACGGCCGCTGAAAGCAGGCTGTGCCGGTTGCCCCGCAATGCTGTCAGCTGTGCATGGGCATCTTTTGGCGTGATGGGCTTGGACATCAGCGTTCGGTTGAAATCGAGCACCTGATCACATCCGATGACCATTGCACCAGGATGTTTGTCGCTGATCTTGCGGGCCTTCATCTCTGCGAGCGCATCGGCAATATCGCGCGGGGTGGCATCTTCGGCGAGCAAGGCCGATCTAACGGAGTCTTCATCAACCCGTGGCACCCTGATCTGAATTTCCAGCCCCGCATTCTGCAACAGCTGCGCCCGAATGGTGGACCCGGAGGCCAGGATGATGGGGACAGTCATGTGGAAAACCAGGTGCGCAAGGTTGAGGACGGAGCAGGACAGAGTTGACTTGTTTTCGTCATTTCATGCAACCCTTTGACAAAACCCGCTTTCCGAAGATTTCATATCGGTTTCATACCGGCAGGATAAGGATAAATATCCGGTTGTGTGGAAGGGCTTTGTTACAAGTTTATTCACTAGATATCCACAGGTTAACATAAGGTTAATTTCTCATAAGTATTTGGTAATATTATATCTTTTTTGATGACCTCTTGATTGATACAAAACTTCTTAACAATGGCACAGGTTGTGCATGACTCGGGGGATGATCTTTTGATCCCCAGACCCAGTGCCCCCTACAAAACCATCTATCTTTCTTCTTTCTATATTTATTTATAAGGAGAGGCCGAGAGTAACCTGAGGTCCAGATGACTGATTTTCTGATCGCGATCTATCCATGGACCAAAGCGTTTCACATCATGGCGGTGATCAGCTGGATGGCGGGTCTGTTCTATCTGCCCAGATTGTTCGTGCATCATGTCGAGCAAGCCGAAGACAACAAGACCATGACAGATGTCTTTGAGATGATGGAAGTGAAACTTCTCAGGGTGATCATGAACCCTGCCTTCATCGCGACATGGGTGTTTGGCCTCTGTCTCGTCTTCACGCCGGGTATCGTCGACTGGTCAGAGATTTGGCCGTGGACCAAGGCTGGCGGTGTACTTGTGATGACCTGGTTTCATCATTGGCTTGGCTGGCGGCGGCGGGATTTGATGAACGGGACGAACACATGGACCGGGCGGCAGTTCCGAATGATGAACGAAGTGCCGACGGTCATGATGGTGATTATCGTCCTGTCTGTCGTCGTTCGCTTTTGATTCGGTTTGACTCCCTGGTCTGCTTTGGATAGGAAACCGGCACCTGCCCGTCCGGGCATGGTGTTTTCCCTATTCTGACAGCACGCGGCCGGCAATGAACGGCTGCAGACAGGCCACAAATCCATGAGCGTTGAAAAACTGAGTCTTGCAGACTTGAAAGCCAATAGTCCCAAGGACCTGTTGGCGATGGCCGAAGAGCTTGAGATCGAAAATGCTTCGACCATGCGCAAAGGCGAGATGATGTTCCAGATCCTCCGCGAGCGTGCGGACGAGGGTTGGGAAGTCTCAGGTGATGGCGTTCTCGAAGTTCTTCAGGATGGGTTCGGGTTCCTGCGTTCGCCCGAAGCCAACTATCTGCCGGGCCCGGATGATATTTATGTATCTCCCGACATGATCCGCAAACACTCGCTGCGCACAGGCGATACCATTGATGGCGTGATCGAATCGCCCAATGACAACGAACGCTATTTTGCGCTGACCAATGTTGCGTCGATCAATTTCCAAGAACCTGAGAAGGCGCGACACAAGATTGCCTTTGACAACCTGACGCCGCTTTACCCGGACGAACGGCTGAACATGGAAGTCGAAGACCCGACGATCAAGGATCGGACGGCCCGGATCATCGATCTGGTTGCGCCCATCGGCAAGGGGCAGAGATCGCTTATCGTTGCGCCACCTCGGACGGGTAAGACGGTGATCCTGCAGAATATCGCGAATTCCATCGAACGGAATCATCCGGAAATCTACCTGATCGTTCTGTTGATTGACGAGCGTCCCGAAGAAGTGACCGACATGCAGCGTTCGGTCAAAGGCGAGGTCGTGTCCTCGACATTTGACGAACCTGCCACGCGGCACGTGGCGGTCAGCGAAATGGTGATCGAAAAGGCCAAGCGCCTTGTCGAACATAAACGAGATGTTGTTATTCTTCTCGATTCAATCACCAGACTTGGTAGGGCTTTCAACACAGTTGTCCCATCATCGGGCAAGGTCTTGACCGGCGGTGTCGATGCCAATGCACTGCAACGGCCCAAGCGGTTCTTTGGTGCGGCCCGGAATATCGAAGAGGGCGGTTCGCTGACCATCATCGCGACCGCGCTGATCGACACCGGTAGCCGCATGGACGAAGTCATCTTTGAAGAGTTCAAGGGCACGGGTAACAGTGAAATCGTACTGGATCGCAAGATTGCGGACAAACGCGTGTATCCGGCGATCGATATTCTGAAATCGGGAACCCGGAAAGAAGACCTTTTGGTCGACAAGGTGGACCTGCAGAAAACCTTCGTGCTGCGTCGGATCTTGAACCCGATGGGAACCACGGACGCGATCGAATTCCTGATTTCCAAGTTGAAGCAGACCAAGAGCAACAGCGATTTCTTTGATTCTATGAATACCTGATCCCGGTCTGCCGGAACGGAGGTATTTCAAATGGATACGATCTTTGCGCTCGCCAGTGCGCAGGGGAAGGCTGGAGTGGCCGTGGTTCGGATTTCCGGTCCACGCGCCCACGACTCGCTTTCCCTTTTGACTCAGCAGGATACCACCAATCGCGGTATGCGATTGTGCTCGCTATACGATATGCAGGGGCAACATCTAGACGATGCGTTGGTTCTGATCTTTTTCGCGCCGGCCAGCTTCACCGGTGAGGACGTCGTGGAACTGCATCTTCATGGCAGCGTCGCGGTTGTAACTGCCGTCTTACGGACATTGGGCAAAAACGACGATCTCCGGCTGGCAGAACCAGGCGAATTCACGCGCCGGGCCATGGAAAATGGCAAACTGGATCTGTCACAGGTCGAAGGCTTGGCCGATTTGATTGATGCAGAAACAGAAAGTCAACGTCGCCAGGCACAAGAGGTTCTGTCCGGACGTCTGGGCGATCTTGCCGAGCGTTGGCGCGTTGATCTGATCCGTGCCGCATCCCTGATTGAGGCCGTTATTGATTTTGCGGACGAGGACATTCCGACAGATGTGACGCCCGAAGTTACGGCGCTTCTGGAGAAGGTTCTGGCGGAACTCGTGGCGGAAACCGATGTCATTCATATTGCCGAACGCATCCGAAGCGGATTCGAGGTTGCAATCGTCGGCGCACCGAATGTCGGAAAGTCCACGCTCTTGAACGCTTTGGCCGGGCGCGAGGCGGCAATCACATCGGAGTATGCCGGAACCACCCGTGATGTGATCGAAGTTCGCATGGATTTGTCAGGTCTTGCTGTTACGTTTCTTGATACCGCCGGATTGCGTGAAACAACAGATGCTGTTGAAAAGATGGGAATATCTCTGGCGCGAAGCCGGGCAGACCGGGCCGATCTCAGGGTTTTTCTGGCGGAGACTGCTCTGGATCTGGATGTCCCGTTTCGCGACGGCGATATTGTCGTGCGACCCAAGGCTGACCTGCGCGAAAACAGAAGCAATTCGGTGTCCGGGATGACCGGAGAAGGTGTTACCGACTTAATTGAGCAAATCTCAGAAGTCTTGAAATATCGGTCTGCAAATGCGGGCGTCGCAACGCGGGAACGGCATCGGATTGCGATTGAGCGTGCACAAATATCGCTCGAGTTGGCACAATCGCTTTTGTCGGCACAGTCCGAGCAGTATGAATTGGTCGCCGAAGAGTTGCGAAGAGCGATTCGCGCGCTTGAATCGCTTGTTGGTCGCGTAGATGTCGAAAATTTGCTAGACGAAATATTTGCGAGCTTTTGCTTAGGTAAGTGAGGAGTGTTTCACGTGAAACATTTTGATGTTGTTGTCATTGGTGGCGGCCATGCAGGCGTCGAGGCCGCACACGCGTCGGCACGATTGGGCGCGAAGACAGCACTCGTGACATTGAAACGCAGCGGAATTGGCATAATGTCCTGCAATCCAGCTATCGGGGGCCTTGGAAAAGGCCATCTGGTGCGCGAAATCGATGCCATGGATGGCGTCATGGGCCGCGTCGCAGATCGCGCAGGCATACAATTTCGCCTGCTCAATCGCCGCAAAGGGCCGGCGGTTCAAGGACCACGGGCACAGGCAGACCGGAAGATATATCGCACATCGATCTTATCCGAGGTCGAATCGCAGGAAAATCTCTATGTCATAGAGGGCGAGGCCGTCGATTTCCTGATAAAGGACAATCGTGTAACTGGAATCATGCTTGCGGATGGTTCGGAGATTTCTTGCGGCGCTGTCGTGTTGACGACCGGCACATTTCTCAGGGGCGTTATTCACATCGGGGATGTGGCAAAGCCTGGGGGCCGTATGGGTGATAGCCCGTCGGTACCACTTGCGGATCGAATGAAATCGTTCGGATTGCCTTTAGGGCGACTGAAAACGGGGACTCCTCCGCGATTGGACGGCCGTACGATAGATTGGACCGATCTCCAGATGCAGCCCGGGGATGATGAGCCAACGCTGTTTTCATTTCTTTCAACCAAAACCACAACGCCACAGGTATCCTGCGGGATCACACATACGAATCCCCTAACACACGAGATTATTGAGAAGAATCTGAAACGCTCTGCGATGTATGGTGGACATATTGACGGCATCGGGCCGCGGTATTGCCCGTCAATCGAGGATAAGATCGTACGGTTTGCTGATAAGACCTCACATCAGATCTTTCTGGAACCCGAGGGCGTAGATGATCATACGGTCTATCCCAACGGAATCTCGACATCGCTTCCGGTGGATGTCCAGGAGGCCTATGTTCATTCGATCAAGGGGCTGGAGCAGGCGGTCATTCTTCAACCCGGCTATGCCATCGAATACGACTATGTCGATCCGCGTGCGTTGACCGGAACCCTGGAGCTGAAAGATATCAAAGGCTTATACCTAGCTGGGCAGATCAACGGAACAACGGGTTACGAAGAGGCAGCGGCGCAAGGTCTGGTCGCTGGCCTGAATGCTGCCTTGGCAATTCAGGGGCGCGAGTCTGTCGTTTTCAGCCGATCCAACAGCTATATCGGTGTGATGATCGACGATTTGACGACACGCGGCGTTACCGAACCCTATCGAATGTTCACGTCGCGCGCCGAATTCAGGCTGTCCCTGCGCGCCGACAACGCAGATCAGCGTTTGACACCAATTGGGGTGGGCCTTGGCTGCGTGGGGTCTGCGCGAAGATCCGCGTTTCTTGCCAAGATGGAAAAGCTGGATCGTGCGCGTACTCTTCTAACAGACACAACATATACCCCGAAGGAACTCGCCGGAGCTGGTATTCAGATCAGCCAGGATGGCAAGCGGCGCTCGGGGCTCGACGTCCTCGCGTTTCCGAATGTCGGTGTCGTGGATCTTTGTTCACTGCTTCCGGGCTTGGCTGAGGTTGACAGGGACACGCGATTGCAGGTGGAGCGGGACGCGCTCTATATGAACTACGTGAGTCGGCAGGAAAATGATGTGAACGCGCTGAAGCGTGATGAGGCGCACGTCATTCCTCACGGTTTTGATTTTTCGGACGTTGGCGGGCTTTCAAACGAGATAAAGCAAAAGCTTGGTGCCGCACGTCCTGAAACCATAGCCCAGGCAGCTCGAATTGATGGGATGACGCCATCCGCATTGGCATTGGTGCTCTCGAAGTTGCGCCGCCTGCCAAGAGTCGCGAACAGATGAATTTGAGCGGTGATGAGGGTAGGCGGCATCCAAATGTTTCACGTGAAACACTCGATAGGCTGAATTGCTTTGAAGCCCTCGTTCAGAAATGGAATCCACGTATCAATCTCGTATCCCGCAAGAGCTTGGACGATCTATGGCCGCGCCATATCATTGATTCAATTCAGGTTTTTCGATCGACCGACAAAGCCGGTCACTGGGTGGATTTGGGAAGCGGCGGCGGATTTCCGGGGATTGTCATCGCGATTCTCGCGGCTGAGGAACGCCCCGAGGTAGGAGTTACGTTGGTTGAAAGCGATCAGCGCAAATGTGCGTTCCTGCGGACAGCGATCCGCGAAACCGGAGTAAAGTGCCGGGTGCTTGCCAAGCGGATTGAGCTGGTTGAACCGCAAAACGCTGACGTTCTATCCGCGCGGGCGCTGACGAACCTACCCGGCTTGCTGGAATTTGCCGAAAGACACCTGTCAACCGATGGATTGGCGTTGTTCCCCAAGGGTGTCACGTGGCAAAAGGAAGTTGCCGAAGCGCGACGCGCTTGGCGGTTCAATGTTGAATCAGTCGATAGCAGCACTGAGGCCGGGGCCGTTATCTTGAAAGTCAAAGGAATATCGCGTGACTGATTTTTCCCATTCGCCAAGTCCACAGATCATAGCCATCGCCAACCAGAAGGGCGGGGTTGGCAAAACAACAACCTCGATCAACCTCGCTGCCGCGCTGGCGGAAATGGCGTTGCGCGTTCTGGTGGTTGATCTTGACCCGCAGGGTAACGCATCGACGGGGCTGGGCATCGAAGCCGAAGAACGTGAAATGACAACCTACGAGTTGCTCGTCGGCGATGTGCCCCTTGGCGAGGTGATTCAACCGACCGCATTGGACGGGCTATCGATCATTCCTGCGACGGTGGATCTAAGTTCGGCGGACATAGATCTGATCTCGAACGATCGGCGGAGTTTTCTTTTGCACGATTCGCTGCGGCAGAGCGCAATGGGTGAATTTGGATTTGACTATATCCTGATCGATTGCCCGCCATCGCTCAATTTGCTGACTGTAAATGCGATGGTGGCGGCACATTCCGTGCTGGTCCCGTTGCAAAGCGAGTTCTTTGCATTGGAGGGCTTGTCGCAACTGATGCTGTCGGTACGCGAGGTCCGCCAGTCGGCGAATCCGGGGTTGAGAATCGAAGGTATTGTGTTGACCATGTATGACAAACGCAACAACTTGTCTCGTCAGGTCGAACAGGACGCACGTGAAAATCTGGGCGATCTGGTCTTTGAAACCCTGATTCCGCGCAATGTTAGGGTAAGCGAGGCCCCATCATACGCGATGCCGGTCCTCAGCTATGACAGCAATTCGCAAGGTGCGGTGGCCTATCGCGCGCTGGCCCAAGAGATCATGAACAAGCACAGGCTGATGGCGGCCTAAACGAGTCGAGGAGCGTAGCAGATGGACAAGAAGGTGAAACCTCGCGGGTTGGGGCGCGGACTTTCCGCATTGATGGCGGATGTTTCGGCCGAGAGCCAAAGTCCGGATCGTCCGGTTGGACCCGATATCCATGTCCCGATTGAAAAGCTGTTTGCAAACCCAAACCAGCCGCGCCGGAGATTTGCGCAGGACGATCTGGATGATCTGACCGCATCGATCAAGGAAAAGGGCGTTCTTCAGCCGCTGATCGTCCGGCCCCGCGAGGGCGGCACCTATGAGATTGTCGCCGGTGAACGTCGTTGGCGCGCATCACAGCAGGCACAATTGCACGAGGTTCCGGTTCTTGTGCGGGACTTTGACGATGTCGAGGTTCTTGAGGTCGCGATAATCGAGAACATTCAGCGTGCCGATCTGAACGCGGTCGAAGAAGCGGCCGGATACAAGCAGTTGATGGAGAGCTTTGGCCACACCCAGGAACGTCTGGCCGAGGCGCTTGGAAAGAGTCGAAGCCATATCGCAAACCTGATGCGCTTGCTGACCTTGCCGGCCGATGTTCAGAGCATGTTGCAGGAAGGCGCACTGACTGCCGGGCATGCGCGCGCCTTGATTACCGCAGAGGAGCCCTCGGTCTTGGCGCGGGCAATCGTCAAGGGCGGGCTGTCGGTGCGTGCGACCGAGGCATTGGTCAAGAAGCAGGCGGCAGGGGGTCAGCCAGCAAAGAAAAGGCTGCTGGCAGCACCTGCAGAGAAGGACGCGGATACGCGCGCGCTCGAGGCGGATCTGTCGGCAAATCTGGGGATGAAAGTGGAAATCACACACAAGCCGGGTCAGGACTCGGGTGAAATGTCGATCAGATATGGCAATCTGGACGATCTGGACAGGCTTTGCCAACTGCTAAGCGGCAGCTAGAGCGATTTGCGCTAAGGCTGAACTGTTTGACGCAGCCGGAAATCACAGATTTCAACGGCTTAGGTGGTATCGGATAGACCAGGTTGGGCGCGAAGCGCATTAGCCGACAAGAAACTCGGAAATTATGGCATTCAAAACCATAAACCCTTGCCTTTTAACCATAATATTGCTTCCTCGGACCTGAATGAGGCCGAGCTCGGACAGTGAGTTTCGAGCTTTTGGGTCCAATTTGTGCCCCGCAAGACTCTCATAGCGCACAACATCTATGCCTGATCTAAGGCGCAACCCCATCATCAGGTATTCTTCGGCTTGCTCTAGCGACCACAAGGGGCGCCGCAGGGTTTCACCGGACCCTTTGCTGACCAAACGCAACCATTCGGCCGGCATCATTTCGGATTCCGTGGCATGTCGCTTGCCGTTCAGTGTGACCCGCCCATGCGCTCCGGGGCCAATCCCGACATAGTCACCACCACTCCAGTAGATTAGATTGTGCCGAGATTCAGAACCGGGGCGCGCATGGTTCGAGACTTCGTACATCGGCAAACCGTGTTTGTCACAGGTTGTCTGCGTGATGTCGTACATGTCGGCGGCGCGATCATCATCAGGCAATCCGCGCAACTTTCCGGCTGCAAACCGGTCGCCAAAGGCGGTGCCAGACTCGATGGTGAGCTGGTAAAGCGACAGATGATCGATGGCCATCGATAGCGCGGTTTCCAGTTCGTGCTGCCACTGTTCAAGCGTCTGATCCTGGCGGGCATAGATCAGGTCAAAACTCACCCGGTCAAAACAATCACGCGCAATGTCAAAGGCCGCTTGCGCTTCGGCGACCGTATGAATGCGGCCCAGGCGCCTGAGGTCGGCATCATTCAACGCCTGCACGCCCATCGACACACGATTGACGCCGCCATCCCGGTATCCGGCAAAACGACCGGCCTCGACAGAGCCGGGGTTTGCCTCGAGCGTGATTTCGATGTCGTTCGCAGGGGTCCAGTAGCCACAGGCGGCCATGATGATCTCGGCCACTGTATCGGGATCCATCAGGCTCGGCGTACCACCGCCAAAGAAAATCGAATTCAGCACACGATCGGGGGTTTCCGCGGCGGTTCTCGCGAGTTCGAAGAGGTAGGCATCGCGCCAGGCGGATTGGTCCACCTGTTGCGAGACATGGCTGTTAAAGTCGCAGTAGGGGCATTTGGCCTGGCAAAACGGCCAATGAACATAGAGGCCGAAACCGCCCTGTCGCCAGTCTTCAGTCAAAACAGCCCGCAACCAATTTCGCCGTCGCCTTGGCGCGGTGGCTGATCTTGTTTTTTTCCCAGCGATCCATTTCGCCGAACGTCACGTCATAGCCGTCCGGCACAAAGATCGGATCATAACCGTGACCCTGATCGCCGCGCATGGGCCAGATGACCTGACCCGGCATGATCCCCTCGAACACCTCGTCATGACCATCTGGCCAGGCGAGAACGAGCGTACAGCAGAACTGCGCCGTGCGTGGAGATGGCGCATGAATTGCTTCGAGTTCGCGATGGGTGCGTTCCATCGCCATCACGAAATCTCGCCCGTTGAGCGTTTCGGCCCAGTCGGCGGTATAGACGCCCGGAGCACCGTTCAGCGCATCGATCTGGATGCCGGAATCATCTGATAGTGCGGGCAGGCCGGTTGCCTGCGCGGCAGCGTGGGCCTTGATCCGGGCATTGCCGACAAAGGTCGTTTCGGTCTCTTCCGGCTCTGGCAGATTCATCTCGGCGGCACCGACGACCGACACGCCGAATGGATCCAGCAAATGCGCCATCTCTTCAAGCTTGCCGGCGTTGTGTGTGGCCACCAACACCCGGTCGCCGACAAACTTGCGTGTCATGCGGCGGCTTTCTGGGCAGCGACGAGTTCACCAACGCCTTTTTCGGCGAGGTCCATCAACTGGTTCATCTGATCGCGGGAAAAGACCGACCCCTCGGCGGACATCTGAACCTCGATCAGCTTGCCCGAACCGGTCATGATAAAATTGCCGTCAACACCGGCTTCGCTATCCTCGGGGTAGTCAAGATCCAGAACCGGCTGGCCAGCGTAAATGCCGCACGAGACGGCGGCGACCGGATCGACAAGCGGGTCGCTGATCACGTCGCCCGCCTTCATCAGCTTGTTCACCGCAATCCGAAGCGCTGTCCAACCCCCCGTGATCGCCGCACACCGCGTGCCGCCATCGGCCTGGAGAACATCGCAATCGACCGTGATCTGCCGTTCGCCAAGGGCCACACGATCCACGCCGGCCCGCAGCGAGCGCCCGATAAGGCGCTGGATTTCAACCGTGCGCCCGCCCTGTTTGCCGGATGCCGCCTCGCGCCGCATTCGTGTGTTGGTCGCACGTGGCAACATCCCGTATTCCGCCGTGACCCAGCCAAGGCCGGAGCCCTTGATAAACGGAGGAACGCGATCCTCGATGGTGGCCGTGCAGAGCACATGGGTATCGCCAACCTTGATCAGGCAAGACCCCTCGGCGTGTTTTGTAAAGCCCGTTTCGATGGAAACGGGGCGCATTTCGCTTAGATCTCGACCAGAGGGGCGCATGGGGTCTCCTTAATATGTTGGCGTCGCAATACAGCCCGACACAACGGTTGTGCAACCCCGATTGACCTTTGCAACAGGTGGACTTTAATGGCGAACCAGCCAAGGATGAACGCATGAATGATGCTACGAACCTGCTAGACGAGTTGAACGACCGTTCGCGCGAAGTGTTTCGGCGCGTTGTCGAGGGGTATCTGGAAACCGGTGACCCGATCGGCAGCCGCACTCTGACCCGAACGCTCAGCGAAAAGGTCAGCGCCGCAACGATACGCAACGTGATGCAGGATCTCGAATATCTGGGCCTGCTGAACAGTCCGCATGTCAGCGCGGGCCGTATCCCGACGCAGGTTGGATTGCGGATGTTCGTCGATGGGTTGCTCGAAGTCGGAGACCTGCAGGACACCGACCGTCAGATGCTCGACGACACGGTAAAGCGGAACTCCAATGACGTTGGCAACATGCTCGACCGTCTGGGATCGGCGCTGTCCGGTGTCACGCATGGGGCGTCATTGGTCCTGACACCCAAGCATGAAGCGGACATTCGGCATATCGAATTCGTGTCACTGGCGCATGATCGCGCCCTAGTGGTGATCGTGTTCTCCGATGGCCATGTGGAGAATCGCCTGTTCACGCCGCCGCCCGGCCAAACCCCCAGTTCGATGCGCGAGGCGGCAAATTTTCTGAACGCCTTGATCGAAGGCCGCACTCTGAGCGAAGTGAGAAAAAGCATCCAGACAGATATCAATGCCCGGCGTCAGGAAATCGACCGCTTGGCACGGGATATGGTCGAAAGTGGCCTGGCGGTCTGGGAGGGCGAGGGCGAGGAAACCGACCGGTTGATCGTGAGGGGGCGCGCGAATCTGTTGGGCGGCGAGGACGATGGAGAAGAGTTGGAGCGCATTCGCAGCCTGTTTGACGACCTCGAACGCAAGCGGGACATCGAGGAATTCCTGCAACTCACCGAAGAAGGTGAAGGCGTGCGCATTTTTATCGGCTCGGAGAACAAACTTTTCTCACTTTCGGGTTCCTCTTTGGTTGTGTCTCCCTATATGAACGCTGATCGAAAGATCATTGGCGCGGTGGGAGTGATTGGCCCAACGCGCCTCAATTACGGGCGGATAGTGCCGATTGTGGACTACACGGCGCAGCTGGTAGGTCGGTTGATTTCTGACCGCAGTTAGAGGTGAAAGATGGCAGAGCCAAAGAACGACGATTTTCTGGATGATCTCGCGGCGATGGAAGCCGAGGCAGACGCGGAAGAACTGGCAGAGCTTGACGATGATGCGATCGAGTTGGATTCGATCCGCGCGGAACGCGATGAATACAAGGATCGCTATATGCGAACCCTGGCCGAGGCAGAGAATTCACGCAAACGCTCCGAGCGGGCCCGGGTCGAGGCCGAGCGTTACGGCGGGTCGCGCCTGGCGCGGGATGTCTTGCCGGTCTATGACAACATGAAACGCGCGCTCGATACCATCACGGACGAACAGCGTGCGGCATCTTCGGCCCTGATCGAAGGCATCGAACTGACGATGCGCGAGTTGGTTAATGTGTTCGGCAAGCACGGTATCGAAGTGATTTCGCCCGAAGTTGGTGACCGGTTTGATCCCAAGATGCACGAAGCCATGTTCGAAGCCCCGCTTCCCGGAACCAAGGCCGGCGACATCATCCAGGTCTCGGCCGAAGGTTTCATGCTACACGACCGGCTGTTGCGCCCTGCGCAGGTTGGGGTTTCGTCGACACCTGCATCCTGACATCGGCACATTGAAACACACCGAGGCGGTCAGGTTTTGGCCGCCTCTTTCAGTTTGTAGATCAGGTCGAGCGCGGCTTTCGGCGAAAGCTCGTCCGGATGAATGGACTCGAGCAGGTCCAGCGCCGGTGATGCCACCGGTGCAGGCAGAGGCGGCGGGGCGGCGGAAAACAGAGGCAGATCGTCGATCAGCGCCTTTTGCGTGGCACCACCTTCGCGTTCGCCTTCTTCCAGAGCCTTGAGTACGACACGCGCACGGTCGAGGACCGACTGGGGAAGCCCGGCCAATTGTGCGACCTGCACACCATATGACCGGTCCGCCGCGCCCTTGCGAACCTCGTGCAGAAAGATCACTTCGCCCTGCCACTCCTTGACCGCGACGGTGGCGTTGTCCACACCGGGTAGCTTTCCGGCCAGCGCCGTCAGTTCGTGGTAGTGCGTCGCAAACAGCGCACGGCACTGGTTGCTGGCATGTAGGTGTTCAAGCGTCGCCCAGGCGATGGAGAGGCCGTCATAAGTGGCGGTGCCTCGCCCGATCTCGTCAAGGATCACCAGCGCGCGATCGTCGGCCTGATTGAGGATCGCTGCGGTTTCGACCATCTCGACCATAAAGGTGGACCGTCCACGCGCCAGATCGTCCGAGGCCCCGACGCGGCTGAAGAGTTGGCTGATCACACCGATATGGGCAGACGCGGCAGGCACATAGCTGCCGATCTGGGCCAGCAGCGCGATCAGTGCATTCTGGCGAAGGAAAGTTGATTTACCGGCCATGTTCGGCCCGGTCAGCAACCAGATCGCGGCGCCGGACGTGGCGGTCAGATCGCAATCGTTCGCGATGAAACTGTCGCCCCCTTGCTGGCGCAGGGCCTGTTCCACGACAGGGTGCCGTCCTCCGGTGATGGCGAAACTGCGACCGCTATCGACTCGCGGACGACACCAGTTCTCGGCTCGGGCAAGGTCGGCGAGTGCGGCAGCCAGATCAAGCTCCGCCAGCGCGCGGGCGGCCCCATTCAAACGGGCGGCTTGGTCAAGAATAGAGCCTCTTAGCCCTTCGTAGAGCCGCTTTTCGATCTCAAGCGCCCGATTGCCCGCGTTCAGGATCTTGGTTTCCATCTCGCTGAGTTCGACGGTGGTGAAACGAACCTGATTGGCCGTCGTCTGGCGGTGGATATAGCTTTCGGACAGGGGTGCCGAGAGCATCTTTTCCGCGTGGGTCGATGTCGTTTCGATGAAATAGCCCAACACGTTGTTGTGCTTGATCTTGAGCGAAGCGATGCCGGTGTGTTCCGCATAACGTTTCTGAAGCCCCGCGATGACCGAGCGGCCTTCGTCACGCAAGGTGCGTGCCTCGTCCAGATCAGGATCATATCCGGCAGCCACGAATCCACCATCGCGTGTCAAGAGCGGCGGTTCGGCAACGAGCGCGGCATCAAGCAGGGCAGACAGATCATCAAAGCCGGTCAGGTCACTAACGGCGCTCGCAAGGAGCGGCGGCAACTCGCACGCCTGGCAATGGCGGGCAATGGCCGCCGCCTGCTCCAGCGCGTTGCGGACAGCCGCGAGATCTCGTGGGCCGCCACGATCCAGCGACAGCCGCGACAGGGCGCGGTCAAGGTCGGGGGTCTTGCGCAGGGCGGCACGCAGATCGCCGGAGAGTCGATCCTGTTCGATGGCAAAATCCACCGCCGCCAAACGTGATTGCAAGATATCGAGGTTTCGCGACGGGCTGGACAGGCGTTGTTCGAGCAGGCGCGCACCACCCGGCGTGACGGTGCGGTCTATCACGGCAAGAAGCGATCCGGCACGGCTGCCTGCAAGGGATCGGGTCAGCTCCAGATTGCGCCGCGTTGCGGCATCGATCTGAACCACCCGGTCCTCGGATTCACGCACTGGGGTCTGCAACAGCGGCAAGCGGCCCTTCTGCGTGAGTTCCAGGTAGTCTATCAGCGCGCCCATCGCCGAAATCTCGGCCCGTCCAAAGCTGCCGAATGCCTCAAGCGTGCCGACGGAAAACAAGGCGCAAAGACGCTTCTCGGCAGCGGTACTGTCAAAGCTGGCCCGGCCAAGTGGAGAAAGGGCGACACCCAGATCATTGGCAATGTCGTGTAGCCCATCGGTGGCACCATCCGTGACAATCAACTCTGACGGTGCCAGCCGGGCGAGTTCCGGCCCGAGACGCGCCCGGTGCAGCGGCATTACGTGAAACGCACCGGTCGAGATATCGGCCCATGCGAGGGCGGATTGATCGCGAACTTCGGAAAAAGCGGCGAGGAAATTGTGGCGTCGGGCTTCGAGCAGCGCGTCTTCGGTCAGCGTGCCGGGTGTGACGAGGCGGACGACCTCGCGCTTGACCACAGATTTTGAGCCGCGCTTCTTGGCCTCGGCCGGGCTTTCCATCTGTTCACAAACCGCGACGCGAAATCCCTTGCGGATCAGCGTCAGAAAATAACCTTCGGCCGCATGTACCGGGACCCCGCACATCGGGATATCGGCGCCGTCGTGTTTGCCGCGCTTGGTCAGCGCGATGTCCAGCGCTTCGGCGGCTGCAACCGCGTCGTCAAAGAACATCTCGTAGAAATCACCCATGCGATAGAACAGCAGCGCGTCCTGATGCTCGGCCTTGATCTCAAGATATTGCGCCATCATTGGCGTGACATTGGCCACAGATTGTCCCCCGGTCTTCGCAACCTGCGCGACCTTACAAACGCCCAGGACGCGGCGAAAGGCGAAAACGCATTCCTGTTGAGGCTCGCGGAGCGGCGGGGTATGACGCCTGAACCGCAGATAGGAGAACGCCGGTCATGGCCAAGTTGAAGTACACCCGCGATGAAGCCTTGACGTTTCATCTGGAGCCGACTCCGGGAAAGTTCGAAATACAAGCCACGGTGCCGATGAACACACAGCGGGACCTGTCGCTGGCCTATTCTCCAGGCGTTGCCATCCCATGCGAAGAAATCGCGGCGAACCCGGAAACCGCCTATGACTACACCAACAAGGGCAACCTCGTGGCGGTGATTTCCAACGGCACCGCCGTTCTGGGTTTGGGCAATCTGGGCGCGCTGGGGTCGAAACCGGTGATGGAGGGCAAGGCCGTCCTGTTCAAGCGGTTTGCCGATGTGAACAGCATCGATATCGAACTGGACACCGAGGACGTCGCCGATTTCTGCAAGGCTGTCAGGCTGATGGCACCGACTTTCGGTGGCATCAACCTGGAAGATATCAAGGCTCCGGATTGTTTCATCATCGAACAACAGCTCAAGGAAGAGCTGGATATTCCGGTCTTTCACGATGATCAGCACGGCACCGCCGTTATTTGCGCGGCCGGCCTGATCAACGCGCTGCATTTGTCGAACAAGAAGATTGAAGAGGTCAGGATCGTGCTGAACGGCGCGGGCGCTGCGGGGATCGCCTGTCTTGAATTGCTCAAGTCGATGGGCGCGCGGCATGACAACTGTATCATGTGCGACACCAAGGGTGTGATCTGGCAGGGTCGGACCGAGGGCATGAATCAGTGGAAATCCGGTCACGCCGTCAAGACCGAAGCGCGCACCCTCGAAGATGCGATGAAGGGGGCGGATGTCTTTCTGGGCGTCAGCGTCAAGGGAGCCGTGACGCAGGAAATGGTGGCGTCAATGGCCGACAATCCGGTGATCTTTGCGATGGCGAACCCTGATCCCGAGATCACGCCGGAAGAAGCACACGAAGTGCGCGTCGATGCCATCATCGCGACCGGGCGCAGTGACTATCCCAATCAGGTGAATAACGTTCTGGGCTTTCCCTACCTGTTCCGGGGCGCGCTGGATATCCACGCGCGCGCGATCAATGACGAGATGAAGATTGCCTGTGCCCATGCGCTGGCACAGCTTGCGCGCGAGGATGTGCCGGACGAAGTGGCGCTGGCCTATGGTGAAAACCTGACGTTCGGGCGCGACTACATCATCCCCACACCGTTTGATCCGCGTCTGATCCACCGTATTCCGCCTGCGGTGGCGCGCGCCGGAATGGATACCGGTGCCGCGCGGCGCCCGATCATCGACATGGAGGCCTATGAACTCACGCTCAAGGCCCGGATGGATCCGACCGCCAGTATTCTGCGCGGTCTGAATGCGCGGGCACGCGCCGCCAAGGCGCGGATGATCTTTGCCGAGGGCGATGATCCGCGCGTCTTGCGCGCGGCGGTGACATACCAGCGGTCCGGTTTGGGCAAGGCGCTGGTGGTAGGACGCCCTGACGAGGTCAAGGCCCTGCTGGATTCCGTGGGACTCGAGGATGCAGCCCGCGAGTTGGAAGTGGTGAATGCCGCCAACACCCAACATCTGGATACCTACAAGGAATTTCTCTACGAGCGATTGCAGCGCAAGGGATTTGACAGACAGGATATTCACCGGCTCGCCGCGCGCGACCGGCATGTGTTTTCGGCCCTGATGCTGGCTCATGGCCATGGAGACGGGCTGGTTACGGGCGCAACGCGGAAGTCGGCGCATGTACTGGATCGCATCAATCATGTTTTTGATGCCGATCCTGCGCATGGGGTGGCCGGTGTGACGGCACTGTTGCAAAAGGGGCGGATTGTTCTGATTGCCGATACGCTGGTGCAGGAATGGCCCGATGCCGAAGACCTCGCGACGATCGCGGAGCGCGCCGCAGATGTGGCCCGGCACATGGGGCTTGAACCCCGCGTGGCCTTCGTAAGCTTTTCGACCTTTGGCTATCCGGTGTCCGAGCGCGCGGAAAAGATGCATCAGGCACCCGGCGTCCTCGAAGCGCGCGGCGTCGATTTCGAGTTTGAGGGTGAAATGACCGTGGACGTCGCCCTGACTGCGAAATCGCAGGCCGCCTATCCGTTTTCCCGTCTGACCGGGCCGGCCAATATTCTTGTGGTGCCCGCGCGGCATTCGGCGAGCATTTCGGTCAAACTGATGCAGGAAATGGGTGGCGCGACCGTGATCGGGCCGATCCTGTCCGGTCTGGACAAGCCCATTCAGATTTGTTCGTCGGTCTCCACCGCGAATGACATTCTGAACATGGCCGTTCTGGCGTCCTGCAAGATCGGATGAGGTAGCTCGTTGCCGTCGCCCCGATCACGGGGCGACGGCAAGGCAAAAGCGTTCCGCGTTAAACCTGAATCACCTAACGCTGCCTGAAATCATAGATTTCAACGCGTTAGGTGACACCAGATGATCCACGTCAAACGCGAAACGCTCCAGGCAGTTACAGAATTCCCGGCAGGTTCAGCCCGTTTTTCCGCGCACAATCCACCGCGATGTCGTATCCCGCATCCGCATGGCGCATGACCCCGGTTGCGGGATCGTTCCATAGAACCCGCGCTATGCGCCGGTCCGCGTCCTCGGAGCCGTCACAGCAGATGACCATGCCGGAATGCTGCGAAAAGCCCATGCCGACGCCTCCGCCGTGATGCAGGCTGACCCATGTTGCGCCCGACGCGGTATTCAGCAGCGCGTTCAGCAACGGCCAGTCCGACACGGCGTCCGATCCGTCCTTCATCGCTTCGGTTTCGCGGTTTGGCGAGGCAACCGACCCTGAATCAAGATGGTCACGACCGATCACGATGGGCGCGGACAGCTCGCCAGTGCGGACCATCTCGTTGAACGCCAGGCCCAGCTTGTGACGCACGCCCAATCCGACCCAGCAGATACGGGCGGGCAGGCCCTGAAACGCGATACGTTCGCGCGCCATGTCCAGCCAGTTGTGCAGATGACTGTCCTCCGCAAGGATTTCCTTCACCTTGGCGTCGGTCTTGTAGATATCCTCGGGATCGCCGGACAGGGCCGCCCAGCGGAACGGGCCGATGCCACGGCAGAACAGCGGGCGGATATAGGCCGGTACGAAGCCGGGGAAGTCAAAGGCGTTTTCCAACCCTTCTTCCAGCGCCATCTGGCGAATGTTGTTGCCATAGTCGACGGTGGGGATGCCTGCGGCATGGAAATCGACCATCGCCTTGACCTGCACTTTCATCGACGCACGCGCGGCCCTTTCGACGGCCTTCGGATCGCTTTCACGCTTTTGCCGCCATTCGCCCATGGTCCAGCCCTGCGGCAGATAGCCGTTGATCGGGTCATGTGCCGACGTCTGGTCGGTCACGATATCGGGCCGTACACCGCGTTTGACCAGTTCGGGATACACATCCGCCGCGTTTCCCAGCAGGGCGACGGATTTCGCCTCGCCCGCCTTGGTCCAGCGTTCGATCATCTCCAGCGCGTCATCAAGGTTATCAGTCTTCTCGTCGACATAGCGGGTGCGCAGGCGGAAATCGATGGAATCCGGGTTGCACTCGACGGCCAGACAGCAGGCCCCGGCCATGACAGCGGCGAGCGGCTGTGCGCCACCCATACCGCCAAGCCCACCTGTCAGGATCCATTTGCCGCTGAGGCCGCCGTTATAGTGCTGGCGGCCGGCCTCGACAAAGGTTTCGTAGGTGCCCTGCACGATGCCTTGCGAGCCGATGTAGATCCATGACCCTGCGGTCATTTGGCCGTACATTGCCAGGCCCTTTTTATCCAACTCGTTGAAGTGATCCCAGTTTGCCCAGTGGGGCACGAGATTTGAGTTGGCGATGAGAACGCGGGGCGCATCCTTGTGGGTCTTGAACACCCCGACCGGCTTGCCGGACTGCACCAACAGTGTCTCATCCTCTTCAAGGTTCTGAAGGCTGGCGACGATCTTGTCGAAATCCTCCCATGTACGCGCGGCGCGCCCGATACCGCCATAAACCACGAGTTCATGCGGGTTCTCGGCCACATCCGGGTGCAGGTTGTTCATCAACATCCGCATGGGGGCTTCGGTGAGCCAGCTTTTGGCTGTAATATCCGACCCGGTGGCGGGATAGATGTCACGGGTATTCTTGCGGGGATCGCTCATGATGCGCCTTTCAAGGTCGGGGCCAGGGCGGCCAGTTTCGTCAAGATGGTCTTGAGGTGAACGCGCAGGCGCGCTGCCTTGCCTTCGTCATAGGACCAAGGCGCGGTTTCCTGTGCCAGATAGGTGGATTGCGCCAATTCCATCTGAATCGCGTGAATCCCGGATTGCGGCTGACCGTAGTGCCGCGTTGTCCAGCCGCCCTTGAACCGCCCGTTCAGGATGCGGGTGTAGCCGGTCGCCTGTGCGCAGATTTCCCACGTTGCCGCTTCGATACGTCGATCACAGGTTGTTCCCGAATTGGTGCCGATGTTGAAATCGGGCAGGGTGCCGTCAAACAGGAACGGGATATCGCCCCTGATCGAGTGGCAATCATAAAGGATCGCCACGCCATGCCGTTTGCGTACCCGCGACAATTCCGCAGTCAGGGCCGCGTGATAGGGGGCATGAAAGGCTGCTCGCCGGTCTTCGATCTCGGCCTCACTCGGGGGTGTTTCCCAGATGTCGTGCCCATCGAAATCGGTCAGCGGAACCAGCCCGGTGGTGTTCTGACCGGGATAAAGGCTTGCGCCACTCGGATCGCGGTTGGCGTCGATGACATAGCGGTGAAAGGCGGCACGCACGGTTGTGGCACCCGGCAGCAGGCTGTCATAGAGACGGTCGATATGCCAATCGGTATCGGTGAGCCCAAGACCCCGCGCATTCAGTCGCGCCTTGATATCGTCGGGCACATGGGTGCCGGTGTGAGGCAGCCCCAGAACGATCGGGCCATCGCCCTGCGCAACGTCTACTGGTGTCATGTGGACAACTCCGGCAAATCAATGGCGGCGCTTGATAGGACATCTCCGTTCCGGATCAGCGTCGCGGCCAGTTCCAGATCGGGGGCAAGATAGCGGTCCTGATCCATTGTCCTGACCGAATTGCGCAGGCTTTCCAGCACGCGGGTCAAAGGCGCGCTGGTGGTCAAAGGCGCGCGGAATTCGATGCCCTGCGCCGCGCACAAAAGTTCGACGCCCAGAATCCGTTCAAGGTTTGCAACCATTCTGTCCAGACGCACCGCGCCATGGGCGGCCATGCTGACATGGTCCTCCTGATTGGCGCTTGTTGGTGTGCTGTCGGTGACACAGGGATTGGCCAGATGCTTGTTCTCGCTCATCAACGCCGCCGTGGTCACCTCGGCAATCATGTAGCCGGAATTGAGGCCCGGATTCGGCGTCAGGAAGGGCGGCAGATCATGGCTGAGCACCGGATCGACGATGAGAGCGATGCGGCGCTGGGCGATTGCCCCGATCTCGGCAACGGCCAGTGCGATCATGTCTGCGGCAAATCCAACGGGTTCGGCATGAAAATTTCCGCCTGACACAATCAGATCGGCGCCGACCAGCACCAGTGGATTGTCCGTCGCGGCATTTGCTTCGATCTCAAGTGTGCGCGAGGCCATGCGCAGCACGTCCATTGCGGCCCCGGTGACCTGTGGTTGACAGCGGATACAGTAGGGATCCTGCACCCGCGTATCGTCCTCCCGGTGGCTTTCGCGAATGACCGATCCTTCGAGAAGATCGCGCATGCAATCGGCGGCTTCGATCTGGCCCGCATGACCGCGCAGGGCGTGGATTTCCGGCTGCAACGGTGCGGTGGACCCCATGATCGCGTCGGTCGAGAGCGCCGAAGTTACCAACGCGCTGTTCATCGCCCGCCACGCGCCGAACAGACCCGCCAGGGCAAAGGCCGTGCTGAACTGCGTTCCGTTGATCAGCGCCAGCCCTTCCTTGGCACCCAGCGCGACGGGGGCAAGACCCGCCCGTTTCAGCGCTTCGGCACCGGGCAGCGTGACGCCCTCATATTCCGCTTCTGCATGGCCCATCATCACCGCGGCCATATGTGCCAGCGGCGCAAGATCACCGGAGGCACCGACGGAACCCTGTACCGGGATGACCGGCGTGACATCCTTGGCCAGCATGTCTTCGATCAGGGTCACCAACTCCATCCTGACACCCGAGGCACCGCGCCCCAGGCTCAGCAGCTTCAGGGCCATCATCAGGCGGGCGTGGTTGCGCGGGATCGGATCTCCGACGCCGCAACAATGGGACAGGATCAGGTTGCGTTGCAACGCCGCCGTATCTTTCGCCTCGATCTTGACGCTGGCCAGTTTTCCAAACCCGGTGTTGACGCCGTAGACTGCGGCATTGCCGTTGGCTGCCGCTTCAATTCGAGACTGCGCCTGGATCATCGCGGGGTGACAGGATGGGTCCAGTCTGACCGCCGCACCATCACGAAAGACGACCTCCAGATCGGCAAGGGTGACCGCTCCGGGGGTCAGTGTAAGTGTGATCATTCTGGGGCTCCGACAATCCGCTTGTGAAGGGGGTTGTAACCGATGCGATAGGCAAGCTCGGCAGGGTGTTTGACGTCCCAGACCGCCAGGTCCGCCCGCTTTCCGCTCTCGATGATCCCCTGATCCGTCAAACCCAAGGCGTGCGCCGCGTTGCACGTGATGCCGCGCAGGGCCTCTTCGGGGGTCATGCGCAACAGGGTGCAGCCCATATTCACGGTCAGTAGCAGCGAGTTTAGCGGCGACGAGCCGGGGTTGATATCGGTTGCAAGCGCCATGCGCACCCCGTGCTTGCGAAACGCTGCGATTGGCGGTGCCTGAGTTTCGCGCAGGGTGTAAAACGCACCCGGCAGAATCACGGCGACGGTTCCGGCATCGGCCATCGCCTTGACGCCATCTTCGTCGAGGTATTCCAGGTGGTCCGCGGAAAGCGCGCCATAGCTGGCCGCCAGCTTTGCGCCGCCCAGATCGGACAGCTGTTCTGCATGCAGTTTGACTGGCAGGCCCAACGTCTTTGCGACATCGAAGACCCGCGCAATTTGGTCCGGCGAAAAGGCGATGCCCTCACAAAAGCCGTCAACGGCATCCACCAGCCCCTCGGCATGGGCGGCGCGCAGGGTTGGGATGCAAATCTCGTCAATATAGGCGTCCTCGCGGCCCTTGTATTCGGCAGGCGTAGCGTGGGCTGCGAGGAATGACGTGCGCACCGTGATATCGCGGTCTTTGCCAACGGCACGCGCGACGCGCAGCATTCGCAGTTCGGTTTCACGGTCAAGACCATAGCCGGATTTGATTTCGATCGCTGTCACGCCCTCACCGATCAACACATCCACACGACGCAGCGCCATTGTCAGCAGTTCACCCTCGGACGCGGCACGGGTTGCGGTAACAGTCGATACGATGCCGCCACCGGCGCGGGCGACCTCTTCATAGGAGGCACCGTTCAGGCGCATTTCAAATTCGACCGCGCGGTCGCCGCCATGAACGATATGGGTGTGGCAATCGATCAAACCCGGAGTCACCAGTCGGCCCGCCAGTGAAGTCTTGGCACCAGTGGAAAATTCATCGGGCAGTGCGCTGCGCGGGCCAACCCACTCAATCCGCCCGTCAGCCAACACGATCGCCGCGTCGTCGATCATTCCGTAGGGCACGTCAGTTCGCGCCATGGTTGCCACACGCAGATCGATCAGAATTTCTTTGGAATCGGTCACGAAAAATCCAATCCTTGTATGAATCTGCTTTTTTCTTAGCCAAAGTTGATTTATATGTCTATACATAACTTGAATAAAGGTGGTTTTGGAAAGAATGATACACGCACGTCACGCATTGCTTTCCTCGGGATGGGAACGAGATGTTCGCGTCGCCATGCGCGATGGCATCATCACCACGATCGAGTGCGATGTCGCGCCGGCGAGCAGCGATGTCCGGGTCGATACATTGTTGCCGGCGCTCGGAAACCTGCACAGCCATACGTTTCAGCGCGCCATGGCCGGGATGACCGAATTCCGAAAGGCAGGGCGTGACAGTTTCTGGACATGGCGCGACCTGATGTATCGCTTCATGGATCGCCTGACTCCTGAACAGATCGAGGCGATTGCAGCGCTGGTCTTTGTCGAAATGCAAGAGGCTGGTTACGCCTCGGTCGGCGAATTTCACTATGTGCACCATCAGACCGGTGGATCTCGGTATGACAATCTGGCCGAACTATCGCATCGGATCTTTGCCGCAGCCTCGACCACCGGCATCGGGCTGACCCATCTGCCGGTATTGTACACCTATGGCGGAGCAGGTCAGGCGGCATTGGCCGACGGCCAGTTGCGGTTCGGCAATGGCGTGGAGGCCTATCTGACACTGGTGGAAGCGGCCCTCGAAGGGCTAACGAATCTTCTCCCTGACGCAAGGATCGGCATCGCGCCGCATTCCCTGCGGGCCACGGCGCCGGATGACCTCCGAGCCGTTCTGAGCGCCCATCCCGACGGCCCGGTCCACATCCATATCGCCGAGCAGCCAAAAGAGGTGACAGATATCAAGGCCTGGCTCGGCCAGCGGCCGGTCGATTGGCTGCTGAGCCACGCCAACGTGAACGACAGCTGGTGCCTGATCCACGCCACGCATATGACCGATGATGAAACGCGCGCCATGGCGGGGTCGGGGGCGGTGGCCGGGTTGTGCCCGATCACCGAGGCCAATCTGGGTGACGGCCCATTCAATGGCGCGATCCATCTCATGGCGAACGGCGCGTTTGGCGTCGGATCGGACTCAAATGTCAATATCTCATTGACCGAAGAGCTGCGCACGCTGGAGTATTCCCAGCGCCTGCGAGATCTGGCGAGAAATGTGATGGTCGTCGGCGAAGGATCGGTGGGCCATACACTCTATACAGGGGCGGCGCAGGGCGGCGCACAGGCACTGGGCAGGAATGGCGGTGAGATCGCGGTGGACCGGCTTGCGGATCTGGTCGCCATCGACAGCACGGACCCCGCCCTTTGCGCGCTGTCGCGAGAACAGATCCTAGATGGGCTGGTATTTGCGGCCAAGGACAGGGTTGTAACTGATCTGTGGTCCGCCGGACGCCATTGCGTCACGGGCGGGCGGCATATCGCGCGGGAAGACGTCGTTTCCACCTATCGCGCTGCAATTACTGACCTGCTGGCTTCGCTCTAGCGCGGCGCCGATAGCCGCAATTCGCTCGCATCTTTGCCGTCTTGTGCCGCGCGCAATTGGAAAATCGTTTGCCCAGGACCCCCATCGTATGATCTCCGAGATGGTTCGATCTGATCTCCGGGGACTGAGCACAAAGGTGAGCTTTCTGGAGTGCGCCATTGGGGCCGGACAGTTCGCCATGAAGGTATCGACCGGGTCGTGGTTCTGTAGGGGACAGCCTCGTGATCAAGAAACGCCGCCGAAGAGGAATTGCGTCCTGAACTCGGACTACGGATTGCAGTGCCGATATCGTCAAGTAGCCCCCGTTAAACTGGTGTTAACCGCGATCGGAACAGCATGGTCGCCGTACGACAATTCAGGGCGGCGCGACGACGGAGTGATTTGACCTCACGTTGGAGATCGCTCCAATCAGACCGGGTGCAAGCAAGTGACAAATTGGATAATCAGCCAGTTTTCAAGGCAGGCGAATAATCGTGCGGTGAACGAGCGACCTGGCGCGGATCAGAAGCACGGACATCCGCCGGCGACCGGGTTTTCCGAAAATGCAATGCGCGGGCTTGCTGATCTTGATGCCCGCATACCGCCACCGGACGCCATAACCCAACCGGCATTTTCACCGTCGTACAAGGCCAGAGGACGCCTGTCGGCAGACGCGTCCGCCGGGGGCGGATTGGTGACGGATCAGCATGGAAACAAGCGGCCGCATTACTGGGGGCACCGCGAAAGGTTGCGGACCCGGTTTCTGACCGGCGGTCACAAGCCCATGCCTGAATACGAGATACTTGAACTCCTGCTGTTCAATGCGATTGAGCGTATTGATGTCAAACCTCTCGCCAAGCGCCTGCTTTCGGCCTTTGGGGATTTGAATGGCGTTGTCGCCGCCTCCAAACACCGGCTCTTGCAGGTCGAGGGCGCAACGGACAGGGTTTACCTACAGTTGCGAATTGCCGAAGCCTTTGCACACCGCATGGCGCGCGCGAAGGTGTTGGAGCGCGACGTCCTCACCTCTTGGGACGACCTGATAGACTATTGCCGAACGTCGATGGCACATCGCGAAACCGAGCAGTTCCGCATCCTGTTCCTCGACCGCAAGAACACGATAATTGCAGATGAAGAGCAGGCGACCGGAACGGTCGACCATGTGCCGGTCTACCCAAGAGAGATCGTCAAGCGTGCCCTGGAACTGAACGCGGGTGCCCTCATTCTGGTCCACAATCACCCCTCGGGCGACCCCACGCCAAGTCGGGAAGACATTCAGATGACACAGAAAATCGACGCCGCGTGCAAAACGATCGGCGTCGCCATCCACGACCATGTCGTTATCGGCAAGGAGGAAGAGTATTCCTTCCGTGCCTCTGGATTGCTCTGATCCGCTTGCTGGTAGACAGGCACCATCCCGGCAGATACAATGCTGGAAGAGTCTCGGCTGGTCCAGTGACGACCCTGGCGCATTTCCAGAATGGCGTGGATACGGGCCCCAAGGCAGCGAGTCAATTTCAACGATATGAAAAACATGATGATTTTCGGTATGGTGGTGCCCAGGAGAGGACTCGAACCTCCACGTCCTTGCGAACACTAGCACCTGAAGCTAGCGCGTCTACCATTCCGCCACCTGGGCAGGTGTCGTGAGGGGACCCTTTAAGTGGCACAGAGGGGGGTGTCAAACGGAAATTGCGAAAATCAAAAGCCTCCTCCATGAACGCCCGAGAGTGTCATCAAAACCGGCTTTGATCCCGGTCTACAAGTTGCGCGGCGTTTTTGCGGCTTGTTTGGCCGGGTTAGGGGCGGTAGATCGGATGAGACCCAACCTATAGGGAGCGCTGTCATGTCCAAACTGGTCACAATCTATGGCGGATCCGGATTTGTGGGGCGTTATATCGCGCGCCACCTTGCGCAAGAGGGCTGGCGCGTTCGCGTCGCGGTGCGGCGTCCGAATGAAGCAATGTTCGTGCGCCCCTATGGCGTAGTCGGGCAGGTCGAGCCAGTGCTGTGCAACGTACGAGACGATGGTTCGGTGGCCGCGGTGATGCAGGGTGCAGACGCAGTTGTGAACTGTGTCGGGATATTGAACGAATCCGGCAAGAACAAATTTGACGCAATCCAAGCCGAGGGCGCCGAACGCATCGCCCGCATCGCGGCAGGGCAAGGTATCGATCGCATGGTGCATCTCTCTGCCATCGGGGCGGATGCAGAGTCGGACAGTAACTACAGCCGGACCAAAGCGTTGGGCGAGGCCGCCGTTGTGAAACATATGCCGCAAGCCGTGATCCTGCGGCCTTCGGTTGTTTTCGGAACTGAGGACCAGTTCTTCAACCGCTTTGCCGGAATGACACGGCTGGGTCCGATCCTTCCGATCGCGGCCGGCGAAACGCGGTTTCAGCCGGTCTATGTCGATGACATCGCCAAGGCAGCCGTCAAGGCCGTGAACGGTGACGCTGCGCCGGGGGTCTATGAATTGGGCGGACCAGAGGTCAAGACCATGCGCGAACTGATTGCACAGATGCTAAAGGTCATCAGCCGTCGTCGCGTCGTGGTGAACATGCCATTCTGGATCGCGGGGATCATGGCGTTCAGTTTTGATATGCTTCAGGCCGCATCGTTCGGCCTGATCGGCAACGGTGTGCTGACACGCGATCAGCTTCGCAATCTTCGGCGCGACAATGTCGTCGCGGATGATGCCAGGGGTTTTGAGGACCTGGACATTTCGCCGATTGCGATGGAGTCGGTCCTGCCTGACTATCTGTGGCGGTTCCGGCCTTCCGGCCAGTATGACGCGCTTCAGAAATCAGCCAGCAATCTGCGGACCTGATCCACTGTAGGCATAGATCAGCAACGCGATCCCCAGAACGATCCGATAGATCACGTAGGGCGTAAAGCTGATGCTGCGCAACAATCGCATCATGAGTGTCAGTGCCAGCAGTGCCGCGACAAAGGCGAGCGATGCGGCGATGGCCCCGTCGCGCATCGCGGAGGTGTCGGCATCCAGTGCGGCATCGGCCCCCAACAGGATGCCCGATGCCGCAATTGTCGGGATCGACATCAGCATGGCAAGCCGGGCCGCATCTTCGCGGGTATAACCGAGACGGCGCGCTCCGGTGATGGTGATGCCGGATCTCGAGGTTCCGGGGATGAGGGAAATGGCTTGCCACAGCCCCATGATCAACGCGTCTTTCAAGGGCCAATCGGAAGCGGTCCTGTCCTGAGGTCCTGTCTGGTCGGCCCAGTAGAGAACGATGCCAAAGATCAACATGGTCCAGCCAATCACGGTGACCGAACGAAGCGTGTCGCTCAGCCCGGTGAAATGCAGGATGGCTCCGACAAGGATGACCGGGATTGTGGCGATGATCAGGCCGAGGGCAAGCGCGGCACCGGGGGTGTCGACTCTGCCGACCAATAGGCGCGGCAAACCGAGAAGCCCGACCTTGACGTCGCTCCAGAAGTAAACCACCACCGCACCGAGCGTACCGACATGTACGGCGACGTCGATCAGCTGGCCCTGATCGTTCATACCGGTCAGACCGGGCAAGAGAATCAGGTGACCAGAGGACGAAACCGGTAGAAATTCGGTCAGACCCTGAATCAGAGCCACAAGGAAAAGTTGAAGCAGGGGCATGTTTGCGTTTGACCAGAGGTTTGATGCGTCGTGTCGACAGGTATAAGTGCTTTATAATAATAAGAAAGATCAATTATAGGTCCGGATTGCTGCCCAATACTGGCGCGCGATGTGCTATTTGTTGCGAAAACACTGTCGAAACAGGTTATTTAGGTCAGCAGTCGTGACTTTTAATCATTCTGGATATCGCTTAGAGACAATCCTGACCAAGATATCATGGAGATCTCGCTGTGGCAAAGCAACCAATGCTGAAATTCGTTCAGATCGATCGGGACATGCCGGAAAAGCGTGATGCGGGCACGCGCCGTGAGGATTTCCAAGAGATCTATGCCGAATATGCGGATGCAAAGGCCAAGGAGCAGTCAAGCCGGTGCAGTCAGTGTGGCGTGCCCTATTGTCAGAGCCATTGTCCATTGCACAACAACATCCCCGACTGGTTGCGCCTGACGGCGGAAGGCCGGTTGCAAGAGGCCTACGAGGTGAGCCAGGCGACCAACACGTTCCCGGAAATCTGCGGCCGTATCTGCCCGCAAGACAGGCTGTGCGAGGGCAATTGCGTGATCGAGCAGTCCGGACACGGCACAGTGACGATCGGTGCCGTCGAAAAATACATCACGGATACGGCATGGGAACAGGGCTGGATACAGCCCATTTCACCGGAAAACGAACGGCCAGAGAGCGTTGGGATCATTGGGGGTGGTCCGGGTGGGTTGGCTGCGGCGGACGTGCTGCGGCGGGCCGGTGTCCAGGTGACGATCTATGACCGTCATGACCGTGCCGGCGGGCTGCTGACCTATGGAATTCCGGGTTTCAAGCTTGAGAAAGACGTGGTGATGCGCCGGAACGAGCAGCTCGCGCAGGGCGGCGTGACGTTTCGATTGGGCTGTACCGTCGGCGAGGAAATCTCTTTCGAAGAGATCCGGGCCGCGCATGACGCCGTCATCATTGCTACGGGTGTTTACAAATCCCGTGACCTGGCGATGCCGGGAAGTGGATTGCAGGGTATCGAAAAGGCAATTGATTTCCTGACGGCGAGCAACCGAAAGAGCTTTGGTGACACGGTTGAGGACTTTGACTCCGGCAAGCTGAATGCAGAAGGCAAACGCGTGGTTGTGATCGGTGGCGGCGACACCGCTATGGACTGTGTGCGCACCAGCATCCGGCAGGGCGCCACAAGCGTCAAATGCCTGTACCGCCGGGATCGGGCCAACATGCCGGGCAGCCAGCGCGAAGTGGCCAATGCAGAAGAAGAAGGCGTCATATTCGAGTGGCTCAGTGCACCCAAAGGGTTTGTCGGTGATGATGGCGTGACGGGCGTGATGGTCCAGAAAATGCGTCTCGGAGCACCTGACGCAAGCGGTCGGCAATCGCCGGAAGTCATTGAAGATGCGGATTATGTCGAGGATGCGGAACTTGTGATCAAGGCCCTTGGCTTTGAGCCCGAAGACCTGCCGGCCTTGTGGGAGCAGCCGGAACTGGCAGTCACCCGCTGGGGCACGATCCGGGCGGAATTCACTACCGGCGAGACCGCCATGGACGGCGTCTATGCCGTTGGGGACATCGTGCGCGGCGCATCCCTGGTGGTTTGGGCCATTCGCGACGGGCGCGACTGCGCCAAGGCCATTCTCACGCGCCTGAATTCGAGCGCAGCGGCGATCGCGGCGGAGTGACTTGGGGAATTTCCGCAGGGTAACGGGTGCTATCATGATATGAGAGCCTCCGGACTTGTCGGATCGAAGTGTTTTTCGGGATAGAGTTGCGAGTTGACGTGTTCTTGGGAACGGAAGGGATGCGCTCTGCCTGACGCAAAACCGGGCACCCGAAGGCAAGCATCAAGCGCCAGCGCCGCTGACACACCTGACACACAGGTCAACAGAAGGTCGAGACCGTGAACACCAGATGGGGCAAGAAAACACACGATGCGGCGGAGCGTCTGGCCTGCGCCGTACTCTGTGCTGTTGCCCTTTTGGGAGTCGGCACCGCCTGCGCCCAGGTCGCGGTACCGGCGGATTGCAAGGCCATCGCGACGGTTCTGAAAACCTCCTGCTATGCGACGACGCTTTTTGACTGCGGGGAATCGCGCGAGGCGCACACCTATCACGAAGGCAAGCTGCAGGTTGTTCATGCATTCACGCCCGCGTGGGAACTGACGGAATTTCGGCAACCCGGCTTCAGCGGGATGAAAATGTCGGCGGTTCCGGGTACCGTAGCCAATACCAATATCGCGGCCCTGTTGGAAGCCGGGTGGTCTCAGGAGACGGGGCAATTTACACTGAGCACCCGGATGATCGAAAATCGTCCGTATGTCCTGACGGGGCGCATCGAGTTGACCGAAGAAACCGTTGCGCTTGGCGGCATCGAGTTTCGAAAAGCGCGGATGTTTCGTGTTTTCGAAACCGATATCGGAACCGGCGGTATGGAGTTTGAGATCGACATCTACCTATCGCCCGAACGGGATATCCTGTTCGAAGCGGACTGGTCGCGCAGCGTCTTTGGCAGCAACCAGGAGCATTTCGCCCAGACTCCGTTTCATCTGGCCTGGCCCGGTCAACCGGGGTTCCTGTCAACGAAATCGGGGGGGAAATGCAATGGCTGATCTGAATGGCCGCTGCATGTGCGGAGCGGTGACGGTTCGCGCCACAGCAGACAAGCCGATCCTGCGGGCCTGTCATTGCGACATGTGCCGCAGATGGGGCAGCAGCATGTTCATGTCGCTGCCGACCGATCCGGAATCGGTCGAAGTTGAGGGGCCGGTCCGGATCTTTCGGTCGTCCGACTGGGCCGAGCGCGCGTTCTGCGAAACATGCGGGTCGTCACTCTGGTACATGGCGCTTGAAGATCAGGTCCGGCAACTGGCCGCTGGGCTGTTTGACGATGCAGCTGGCAATACACTGAAACTGGAAATTTTCGCCGACAGGACACCAAAGGGCTATGCGTTCAGCGGCGAGCACCGTCGCCTGAGCGAAGCCGAATGTCTGGACCTGTTTGCACCAAAGGACAAAGCGGGGGACAAAGCATGAGCACGTCTACGACTGGCGGCTGTCTGTGCGGCGCAGTGCGGTACAGCCTGAAACAGACGCCGGATCATATCGGCGCCTGTCATTGCGCCATGTGCCGGAAATTCAGCGGTGGGATCGAATTGGGGCTGGATGTGCCTCTTGACGGGGTTGTCTGGGAGGGAGAGGACTCGATCCGGATCTACAATTCCAGTGAATGGGCGGAGCGCGGCTTCTGCGGAACCTGCGGATCAAGCCTGTTCTACCGGATATTGCCCGGCGATATCCTGCCAGATGGCATGATGAGCCTGTCGGCAGGATCGCTGGACGATCTCGGTGATCTGTCATTGACGCAAGAAGTCTATATCGACTGCAAGCCGGATGGCTATGCCTTTGCGGGCAGTCGCAAGCAACTGACCGAACAAGACGTGCTCGATTCGGTATCGGCCTTAGAAGAAGGAAACACTCCATGACCAAATACGATGAAAACTGGGCCCGAGACGAAGCGGCAAAGCGCAAGTGGATGGCCGAGAACGGATTGTATTCCGAGAGCGATGAGCATTCTTCCTGTGGCGTTGGTCTCGTCGTGTCGATCGACGGTTCAAAGAGCCGCCGGGTGGTGGAATCGGGGATCAAGGCGCTCAAGGCAATCTGGCACCGCGGGGCCGTCGATGCGGATGGCAAGACCGGCGATGGCGCGGGCATCCATGTGCAGATCCCTGTGCCGTTCTTTTACGACCAGATCGAACGTACCGGACACGAACCGCATCACGACAAGCTGATCGCGGTCGGACAGGTGTTCTTGCCCCGTACCGATTTTGGAGCGCAGGAAAAATGCCGGACCATCGTGGAAACCGAGATTCTGCGCATGGGCTATTACATCTATGGCTGGCGACATGTGCCGGTGGATGTGACCTGCCTCGGAGAAAAGGCGAACGCGACGCGGCCCGAGATCGAGCAGATCATCCTGTCCAACATCAAGGGAGTCGACGAAGAAACCTTCGAACGCGAGCTTTATGTGATCCGGCGGCGGATTGAAAAAGCGGCCGCGACGGCGGGGATCAGCGATCTCTACCTCGCATCGCTGTCCTGCCGGTCGATCATCTACAAGGGCATGATGCTGGCCGAACAGGTGGCAGAGTTCTATCCCGACCTGATGGACGAGCGATTCGAGAGCGCGTTTGCGATCTATCACCAGCGCTATTCGACCAACACCTTTCCGCAGTGGTGGCTGGCACAGCCGTTTCGGATGCTGGCCCATAACGGCGAGATCAACACGCTGAAGGGCAACATGAACTGGATGCGGAGCCATGAGATCCGCATGGCGAGTTCGGCGTTTGGCGACATGGCCGAGGATATCAAGCCGATCATCGCAAATGGCTCGTCGGATTCCGCTGCGCTGGATTCTGTGTTCGAGGTGCTGGTGCGCGCCGGGCGGTCTGCGCCCATGGCCAAGACCATGCTGGTGCCCGAGAGTTGGTCCAAGCAGGCGGTCGAACTGCCGCAGGCCTGGTGCGATATGTACTCGTATTGCAACAGCGTGATGGAGCCCTGGGACGGTCCTGCCGCCTTGGCGATGACCGATGGGCGCTGGGTCTGCGCCGGACTGGACCGGAACGGGCTGCGTCCAATGCGGTACGTGGTGACCGGTGACGGGCTGGTGATTGCCGGCTCCGAAGCGGGCATGGTGCCGATTGACGAGGCAGCGGTGCGCGAAAAAGGCGCGCTGGGACCGGGGCAATTGCTCGCCGTGGATATGAAGAAGGGCAAGCTCTATCGCGACAGGCAGATCAAGGACAAACTGTCGCAAGCCCTGCCGTTTGGCGAATGGGTCGGCAAGATCAACGATGCAGACGCGGCGCTGTTGGGCGAGCAGGAGGCGCCGATGTTCGAGGGAGCCGAACTGCGCAAACGTCAGATCGCGGCAGGGTATTCGGTGGAGGAGCTTGAACAAATCCTGTCGCCAATGGCCGAAGATGGCAAGGAAGCGCTCGCCAGCATGGGCGATGACACCCCAAGCGCGGTTCTGTCCAAGCAGTACCGCCCACTGAGCCATTTCTTTCGCCAGAACTTCAGCCAGGTCACCAACCCGCCGATCGACTCGCTGCGCGAGTACCGGGTTATGAGCCTCAAGACACGGTTCGGCAATCTCAAGAACGTGTTGGACGAAGACAGCAGCCAGACCGAGATCGTGGTTCTGGAGAGCCCATTTATCGGCAACTCCCAATGGAGCAAGCTGATCGAACAGTTCAACGCGCCCTTTGTCGAGATCGATTGTTCATTCGAGGCGGGACAAGGCGCCCTGAATGCCGGTTTGCACCGGATCCGATCCGAAGCCGAGGACGCCGTGCGGTCTGGTGCCGGGCATATCGTGCTGACGGATCAATTCTCTGGTCCGGGCAAGGTGGCGATGCCGATGATCCTTGCCACCAGTGCGGTGCACAGCCATCTCACTCGCAACGGGCTGCGGACATTCTGTTCGCTGAACGTGCGCAGTGCCGAGTGTATCGATCCGCATTATTTCGCGGTGCTGATCGGTTGTGGCGCGACGGTGGTCAACGCCTATCTGGCCGAGGATTCTCTGGCCGACCGGCTGCGGCGCGGGCTGCTTGACGGCACGCTGACCGAGGCGGTTGCCCGCTATCGCGAGGCGATTGACCAGGGCTTGCTGAAAATCATGGCCAAGATGGGCATCTCGGTCATCTCGTCTTATCGTGGCGGGTTGAACTTCGAGGCCGTCGGATTGTCGCGCGCCATGTGTGCCGAGTATTTCCCCGGCATGATCAGTCGGATTTCAGGCATCGGCATCCACGGGATTCAGCACAAGGCCGAAGAGGTGCACGCCCAGGGCTGGACATCCGGTCAGGACGTGTTGCCCATCGGCGGTTTCTACAAGGCGCGCAAATCCGGCGAGAGCCATGCCTGGGAAGCGTCGACCATGCACATGCTGCAGATGGCGTGCAACAAGGCGTCTTTCGAGCTGTGGAAACAGTATTCGGCGCGGATGCGGAGCAACCCTCCGATCCATCTGCGTGACCTGCTGGACATCAAGCCTCTGAGCAAGCCGGTGCCGATCGAAGAGGTGGAAAGCATCACCTCGATCCGCAAGCGGTTCGTGACGCCGGGCATGTCCTTGGGTGCGTTGAGTCCCGAGGCGCACAAGACGCTCAATGTCGCGATGAACCGGATCGGCGCCAAATCCGATTCAGGCGAAGGCGGCGAGGATCCGGCGCATTTTGTACCCGAGCCCAATGGCGACAACCCGTCGGCCAAGATCAAGCAGGTGGCGTCAGGTCGTTTTGGCGTCACGGCGGAGTACCTCAATCAGTGCGAAGAGCTGGAAATCAAGGTGGCGCAGGGGGCCAAGCCCGGCGAAGGCGGGCAGTTGCCGGGCATGAAAGTCACGGACCTGATCGCGCGTCTGCGGCATTCGACCAAGGGTGTGACATTGATCAGCCCGCCGCCGCACCACGATATCTATAGCATCGAGGATCTGGCGCAATTGATCTATGATCTCAAGCAGATCAACCCCCGCTGCAAGGTGACGGTGAAGCTGGTGGCGAGTTCCGGTGTCGGGACGATTGCCGCCGGTGTGGCCAAGGCCAAGGCGGATGTGATCCTGATTTCGGGCCACAACGGCGGCACCGGGGCCAGCCCGGCGACCAGCATCAAGTATGCCGGCCTGCCGTGGGAAATGGGGCTGACCGAGGCGCATCAGGTGCTGGCGATGAACAAGCTGCGCGAGCGGGTGACGTTGCGCACCGATGGGGGCCTTCGCACCGGACGCGACATCGTGATCGCGGCAATGCTGGGGGCCGAGGAATACGGTATCGGCACCGCCGCGCTGATCGCTATGGGCTGTATCATGGTACGCCAGTGCCAGTCCAACACCTGCCCGGTGGGTGTGTGTACGCAGGACGAGGCGTTACGCGACAAGTTCACCGGATCGGCGGACAAGGTGGTAAACCTGATCACCTTCTACGCACAGGAAGTGCGGGAGTTGCTGGCCAGCATCGGCGCGCGGTCGCTGGATGACGTTATCGGTCGGGCCGATCTGTTGAGCCAGGTCAGCCGGGGCAATGCGCATCTGGATGATCTGGATCTCAACCCGCTGTTGATCACCGTCGATGGCGCGTCCGAGATTGTCTATGACCGTGACAAGGAGCGCAACCCCGTGCCCGATACGCTGGACGCTGAGATCGTGCGCGATGCGGCGCGGTTCCTGCGCGACGGCGAAAAGATGCAGCTGTCCTATGCGATCCAGAACACCCACCGCACCGTGGGCACCCGCACCAGCAGCCATATCGTGCGCAATTTCGGCATGCGTAACGCGTTCCAGTCCGATCACCTGACGGTCAAATTGCAGGGGTCCGCGGGCCAATCGCTGGGGGCGTTTGCCGCGCCGGGGCTCAAGCTCGAAGTTTCGGGTGATGCCAATGACTATGTCGGCAAAGGTCTGTCCGGAGGCACGATTGTTGTGCGGCCTCCACAAGTGAGCCAGTTGCCGGCGGATGAGAACACGATCATCGGCAACACCGTCCTTTATGGTGCGACCGACGGCTACCTGTTCGCGGCGGGTCGTGCAGGTGAACGGTTTGCCGTGCGCAACAGCGGCGCCAAGGTGGTCATCGAAGGCTGTGGTTCCAACGGGTGTGAATACATGACCGGCGGAATCGCGGTGATCCTCGGCACGATTGGCGCGAATTTCGGGGCCGGGATGACCGGCGGCATGGCCTATCTCTACGATCCGGATGGCGCGGCGGGAACGCTGATGAACAAGGAAACGCTGGTGACCTGTCCGGTGACCGTGCCGCATTGGGAAACCCAGCTGGAAGAACTGATCGAGCGTCATGCGGCAGAAACCGGAAGCCGCAAGGCCGCCGATATCCTGCAGCATTGGGATATCGAGAAATCGCATTTCATGCAGGTTTGCCCGAAAGAGATGCTGAAACATCTGCCCGCGCCGCTGACCATGGAAGCAACCGCAATGCCCGCAGAATAGGTTGCGCGCCTGAACATGAAATCGGCGCCGAACGCGAGTCCGGCGCCGTTTTTTCAGGGGGTCTCTACAGGGATACCCAAGCCGCATTGCGCGCCGAAGATCGGACGCAGGCATCAACGAATTGCACGCCACGCAATCCGTCCTGAACGGTTGGATAGACCACGTCAGGGCCGGGCTCCTTGCCTTCGCGCCGTGCGGTGATGGCCTCTGCGGCTTCGCTGTAGATATTGGCAAAACCCTCGAGATAGCCTTCGGGGTGGCCGGGGGGGACGCGGCTGAGACGCGCGGCGGCATCCCCTGCGCCGGCCCCATTGCGAGTGATCAGCTGCTTGGGTTGACCGAACGGCGTGAACCACAGGTAATTGGGATCTTCCTGCGCCCACTCCAGCCCGCCCTTGTCGCCATAGACGCGGATCTTCAGCGCGTTTTCGTTCCCGGGCGCAACCTGGCTGGACCAGAGCATGCCCTTGGCCCCACCTTTGAAACGCAGCATGACATGGGCGTTGTCATCGACCTGCCGCCCGGCGACAAAGGCGTCGAGATCGGCGGCCAGGCTATCGGGCTCCAACCCGGTGACGAAACAGGCGAGATTGAAGGCGTGCGTGCCAATATCTCCGGTTGAGCCGCCAGCACCCGAGCGCGCCGGATCAGTGCGCCACTCGGCCTGTTTGAAGTCCTGTTCAACGGTCAGCCAGTCTTGCGGGTATTCGGCCTGTACCACACGGACATTCCCGATATCCCCCGCCTCGATCATCGCACGGGCCTGCCGTATCATCGGATAACCGGTGTAATTATGCGTCAGAATGAACAGCGCATCCGAAGCTTCCGCCGCTTTCACCAGCCTTTTTGCATCGGCCAGCGTCGAGGTCAGGGGTTTGTCGCAAATCACGTGAATGCCGCGTTTCAAGAATTCGCGGGCGGCGGCGTAATGCACGTGATTGGGGGTGACGATGGAAACGGCTTCGATCCCGTTTTTCAGGCGCGCCTCGCGGATCGCCATCTGTTTGAAGTCATCATAGACACGTGGAAGGTTCAGCGCCTCGCCCGAGGCGCGGGATTTTTCCGGCGTCGACGACAGCGCCCCCGCGACCAACTCAAACCGATCGTCAATGCGCGATGCGATGCGGTGAACGGCGCCGATAAAAGCGTCGTTGCCGCCGCCCACCATACCCAATCTGATCCGTGCCATATCACGAAATCCCCAGCATCTTGCGGTTGGCGGCGTCATCGGTGCCGCCATCTGCAAAGTCGTCAAAGGCGCGTTCCGTGACCCGGATGATGTGATCGCTGACGAATGCCGCACCTTCGCGCGCACCGTCCTCGGGATGTTTCAGGCAGCACTCCCATTCGACAACGGCCCATCCGTCAAAATCATTGGCGGCCATTTTTGAAAAGATCGCGGCGAAATCGACCTGCCCGTCACCAAGGCTGCGGAAGCGCCCCGCACGATTGACCCAGGGCTGATAGCCGGAATAGACGCCCTGACGCCCTGTCGGGTTGAATTCGGCATCCTTGACGTGGAACATCTTGATCCGGTCTTTGTAGATGTCGATGTTGTCGAGGTAGTCCAGACACTGCAGCACGTAGTGGGACGGATCATACAGCATGTTGCAACGCGCGTGATTGTCTACACGTTCAAGGAACATCTCGAATGTCACGCCGTCGTGCAGGTCTTCGCCGGGATGAATTTCATAACAGACGTCGACACCATTATCCTCGGCATGGTCCAAAATCGGCCGCCAGCGGCGGGCAAGTTCGTCAAACGCCGTTTCGATCAGCCCGGCGGGGCGTTGCGGCCATGGATAGATGTAGGGCCAGGCCAGCGCACCCGAGAATGTCACGTGTTTGTCGATGCCCATGTTGGCCGAGGCGGTGATGGCCATTCTCACCTGATCGACTGCCCATTTCTGGCGGGCCGCCGGATTGCCGTGAACGCTTGGATCGGCAAAACCGTCAAAGGCCGCGTCATAGGCCGGATGCACTGCCACCAACTGACCTTGCAGGTGGGTTGACAGATCGGTGACTTCGATGCCGTTCTCGGCGGCCTGACCCTTGAAGTCGTCGCAATAGGTCTTGCTGTCCGCCGCCTGCGCTAGGTCAAAGAGCCTCGCATCCCAGCTGGGCACCTGCACGCCCCTGTAGCCGCAATCGGCAGCCCATTTCGTAATCGCATCCCACGAGTTGAACGGGGCGTCGTCGCCCGCGAACTGCGCCAGAAAAAGCGCCGGTCCCTTGATGGTTTTCATGTCTGATCCTCCCAAATCTGCGCCGCGTCAGTGCGGCATGTTTTCCTTTAGATAGATGTCGATGCGGATGCGTTCCTGCGCAAGGTTGATTGGAATGTTGTCGCTGTTGGCGCGCATGATGCGCACGGCGCTGCGTACGAGGTGACCGCAGTCCTGGCTGATCACGGCATCAAAATCCCCGGCTCTTAGCGCCGCGCGTGACAGCGGCGTGAGCTCGTGGGCGATGACCACTGGGCGGCGTGCCGGTTTCCACGAGCGAAACGCGCGCAAAAGACCTTCGTTGCCGGCGGCAGAAGAATAGATGCCGATCACGTCGGGGCTGCTGTCAATCGCCTGCGGCACCAGTTTTTCAATCAGGTCCGGGTCGTCGCGGCCTTCGAGTGAGGCGAGCACCTGCAGGTTGGGAAAGTCGCGGGCCATGACCTCGTCAAAGCCAAGTCTGCGTTCCAGATGATCGCGCGCCAGCATCGAGCCGGTCAGAACCGCGATCTTGCCCCGCGTATCGCCAAGAAACCGCCCCAGAAGCTGCGCCGCCGTGCGTCCCGCGGCGACGTTGTCGAGACCGACATAGTAGTCCCGCTCTGAACTGGGGACATCGGAAACCAGCGATACCACCGTCACGCCGTTGGCTTTGAGATGGGCAATGGAATCGCGCACCGACGGGGTTTCCGGGCCAAAGATGGCGACGCCATCGACCTGCGAGGCATCGATTGCCTTGATCGCTTCGGCCAGCGCCACCGGATCAAACGCCGTAACACGCGTACAGGACAGTTTGGTGCGTTCGTGGCGCATACGCCTGTTCAACTGCTCGATCTGCGCCTCGAGCATGACAAGGAATTCGTTGCTGTTGGAGGGCAGGATGAAGGTAAAATTGTAGACACGCCCCCGTGCGAGATTGGCCGCCGCCGTATCGCGAACATAGCCCAGATCGGCAATTGCCTTGTTGACCTTTTGCACTGTGCTTTCGCGCACGCCCGGGCGCGCGTTCAGAACACGATCAACGGTCGCGAGGCTGACCTCGGCGACACGGGCAATGTCGTTGATCGTCGGGTTTGCAAGGTGGTGTGTTGCGGACTTCATGGGTTCTTTTTTGTTGTCATCTAAAGGGCTTTGGCCAGACCCTCAAAGAGCCGCGCCACCGCTTCGGCTCCGGGATCATTGTGGCCGATCAGGTTCTCGGGCGGCACATATGAGGCGCGGCCCGCCTTGGCGCGGTCCATCGAGGCGGTTGCATCCGCGCCTGTGCGCGCGGCTGCGGCGGCCGCGGCGAAACCGTCCGGCAAGGCGCCGAGCGCGGGGGCAAGTGCGTCGATCATCGTGCGGTCGCCTTTGACGGCGCCACCCACCTGGCTGATCCGGTCGAGCCCCGCCCTCAACGCCTCTGACGTAGGTTTTCCATTGGCGCAGGCATCGCCGGTCGCGCCAAAGAAGATCGCGAGGATCACGCCCGACGACCCGCCCATGGTCTGGCTAAGTTCGTTGCCTACGGCGCGAAAAAGTTGCGTCAGATCGGCCAACGGCATCCGGTCCAGCGCACCCTTGAGCGCCCGCGCCGCAGTGGCCAGCGTGCTGCCGGTATCGCCATCGCCGGATTTTGCATCCAGGGAATTGAGATCGCCTTCGGCTGCTATCAGCAGATCACAGGCTTCTTCGATCACGGCGCGGGTTTTCGGGTTGTTGGACGGGATGGGCTGAATCGGGCTGAGCCCGTCGGGAAGCGGGCGCGTCGCTACCGGGGTAACGCCTGTCATTCCGGGCCATGCGGACAGATCGACCGGGGCGGCAAGCAGATCTCTGGTGGTATTGTCCACGGCCAGCACAGAGACCGAAAAGCCGTGCATGTCGAGCGAGGTCATCAGGGGTGCGGGACCAATGATATGTCTGATCGCCTCGGCCTTGGCCGACGTTGCGAGTTCCTGGGCCAGGACGCTCATCTCGAGCGGTGTGGTGGAACCGAGGTTGTTCAGGAGCGCCACATGCGGTCCGTTGCCGATCTTGGTGGCAAGCTTGCCAAGAACGATGTCCATGGCAGTTCGGGCGTCCCTGAACGCGACCTGTTCGACGCCGGCCTCGCCATGTATGCCCAGACCAAGCTCGGCCATGCCGGGGGCGATACGGTCTTCCTTGGCAGAGCCGGGCACGGTGCAGGTATCCAGCGACTTGCCGATTGATGCCATATTGGCGATCGCGGATTGCGCGGCCTTGGTGATAGTGTCGAGGTCTGCCCCGTCCTGCGCCAATGCGCCCGCGATCTTGTGCACGAACAACGTGCCCGCGACGCCGCGCGGCTGCGGCAGATCGGGGAGTGCAATGTCGTCGTCAACCACGACCATCGACACCTTGAGCCCAAACGCCCGGGCACGTTCAGCCGCAAGGCCAAAGTTCAGCCGATCACCGGTGTAGTTCTTGACGATCAGCAGGCACCCCGCGTCGCCGGTGACGGCCAGAATCCCCGCCAGAACCGCGTCGACCGACGGGGAGGCAAAGACCTCGCCGCAGACGGCGGCGGTCAGCATGCCGGCGCCGACAAACCCGGCATGGGCCGGTTCATGTCCCGAGCCGCCGCCCGAGATCAGCGCCACCTGCGACTTGTCCCAATCGGCGCGGCAGACAACCTTGATATGCGGATAGCCGTCGAGCCGTGCCAGTGCCCCGCCAGAGGTGGCAATGAGACCGTCAATCGCATCTGTGACAAGGGTATCCCTGGCATTGATAAACTGATTCATAGTGTCTCCTCCTTAGCGGATGCGATTGCCCTGCGCGTCAAAACAGAGCGGATTACGCGGTGCAATCTTGACGTGCGCACCGGGTTGATAGTCGGTGTCGGGGGCGGCGATGGTGGTGATGTCATGCCCTTGCAGGGACAGGTGCAGGCGGGCCTGATCACCCAGGTGCTCGACCCTCTTGATCGTGGCGTCCTGACCTGTGCCTTGAATGATATGCTCCGGACGCATGCCGATCTGGCGGGTGCCGGTGGGCACATTGCCAAAGACGTCGGCGGGCAGGATGTTGATCCGGGGCAGGCCGAGGCGGCTGGCGACATAGAGGCTGTTGGGGTTTTCGTAGATATCGCGCGGGCTGCCGAACTGCACGAGCCTGCCGTGATCCAGAACGCCCACATGTGTGGCCATTGTCATGGCTTCGATCTGATCATGCGTGACATAGAGCAGCGTCGCACCGAGCGAGGCGTGGATGCGTTTGAGCTCGACCCGCAGATCTGTGCGCAGCTTGGCATCCAGCGAGCTGAGCGGCTCGTCCATCAGGTAGATCGACGGATCGCGCACCAACGCACGACCAATCGAAACCCGTTGCATTTCGCCGCCCGAAAGCGCGGTGGCCTTGTTGTCGAGCTTGTGGCTGATCTGAAGCACGCTGGCGACTTCGGCCACCTTGCGTTCGATCGCGTCCGGTGGGGTGTTGAGGATCGGGGATTTCAGCGGAAAGGCAAGGTTCTCGCGCACCGTAAGATGCGGGTAGAGCGAGTATTGCTGAAATACCATGGCGACATCGCGTTGGGCCGGGGTTTCGCTGCCGACATTGCGCCCGCCGATCCAGATCTCGCCGCGGTCCATCGTTTCGAGCCCCGAAATCAGGCGCAGCGTGGTGGTCTTTCCCGCGCCGGTGGGGCCAAGCAGGACGACGAATGCGCCATCGGGGATGGTCATCGTCATTTCCGCGACACCGATGTCGTCGCCAAAGGACTTTGACAGATTTCTGAGCGCAACCTCAGCCATGGGCGAGCACCTCGTTGTTCAGGGCCGAGCGCAGGGCCGCGCCGCTGTTCTCATCAAAGAGGGTGATCTTGCGGGCGTCGAATGTGAGGCCAACGGTTTCGCCGATGCGGACGGTCCGGGCGCTGTCGATCCGGGCCTTGAGTTCGCCATTGGCGGTCGCCAGCGTGATGATCTGGGTGGTGCCAAGATACTCGGACGCCAGGACCTCGGCGCGATAAAGGCCGCTGTCCGTCAGTGTCACGTGTTCCGGGCGGACGCCGAAAGCGAGGTTGCCGCTTGCGCCTTCGAGCTGGCGAGGCACGCCGAGGGACGCGCCGTTCAGCTCGACCGTCGTGGCCCCTTCTGCAACGATGCCGTCAAAGCGCAAAAAGTTCATCGAGGGCGACCCGATAAAGTCGGCAACAAACATGGTCGCCGGTTTGTCATAGATTTCCTGCGGCGTGCCGAACTGCTCGACGACGGCATTGTTCATGACGACGATCTTGTCGCCCATCTGCATCGCCTCAAGCTGATCGTGGGTGACATAGACAGTGGTGGCGTTCATACGGTCGTGCAGGGCGCGCAGTTCTTCGGCCATATGTTCGCGAAACTCGGCATCAAGTGCGCCAAGGGGTTCATCCATCATGAACGCCTTGGGATCGCGCACGATGGCACGGCCAAGTGCCACGCGCTGACGGTCACCGCCGGACAACCCGCCGACAGGGCGATTGAGGATGTCCTGAATTCCGAGAATATCCGCGACCTCGTTGATCTTGGCCTTGATCTGGGCGCGCGGCGTGCCCTGGCTGATCAGCGGATAGCTGAGGTTCTTGCGCACGTTCATATGCGGGTAGAGCGCGAACATCTGAAAGACGAAGGCGATGTCGCGCTGGCTGGGTGGCTTCTGGCTGATCTCTTCACCGTCCAGATAGATCCGCCCCGATGTCGGCAATTCCAGCCCGGCGATCATGCGCAGGGTGGTGGTCTTGCCACAGCCGGAGGGGCCAAGCAGCATGAAAAACTCGCCATCCTCGATGGTAAAGCTCGAGTCCCGGACGGCGGTGAATTCGCCGAATTCCTTGCGGATGCTGTCGATGACGATCTGGGCCACAGGGTCAGTCCTTGAAATGGGACACGATGATGAACATCACGGTGCCCACCAATGTGGTTATGAAGGAGTAGGTATAGGCCCAAAGGACAAAGGGCTGCATCAGCATGAACACACCCAGACCGATCAGGATGGTCGCCAGCATTTCCCAGGGACCGCGGCGCAGGTTGACAAGACCGGTGAAAAAGTTGCTCATTTGCGGACCGCTCCAAAGGTGATCCCGCGCAGCAGGTGCTTGCGCAGGAGGATGGTAAAGATCATGACCGGCAGCAGGAAGATGGTGGCGCCAGCGGCCACGGCGGGCCAGTCAAGCCCACCGACGCCGATAATCGTCGGGATGAACGGCGGCGCGGTCTGGGCGGTGCCAGACGTCAGAAGCACGGCAAAGGCGTATTCGTTCCAGGCAAAGATCAGGCAGAAGATCGCGGTCGACGCGATGCCGGTGGCGGCCTGCGGCAGCACGACTTTGTAAAACGCCTGAAACCTGGTGTAGCCGTCGATCAGCGCGGCCTCTTCGTATTCGCGGGGGATTTCGTCAATGAACCCTTTCAAGAGCCAGACCGCGAGCGAAATGTTGACCGCCGTATAGAGCAGGATCATGCCCAGATGGGTGTCTGACAGGCCCAACTGCCGATACATCAGGAAGATCGGGATCGCGACCGCAATCGGGGGCATCATCCGGGTACTGAGAATGAAGAACAGAAGATCATCGGCAAACGGTATCTTGAATCGCGAAAAGGCATAGGCGGCGAGTGTGCCCAGAACGATGCTCAGGAAGGTCGAGCCAAAGCCGATAATCACCGAATTCAGGAACCGTTCGCCGAATTTTGAAGGGCCCGCGATGACCATGTCGTAGTCGTGGACGATCTCTTCGTACCAGGTTTCTGGCGGATTCGCCTCGAGGTACTCCTTGGTTTGCCGGGTCCGGGTGGTGAAGAGATTCACATAGCCTTCGAGTGTGGGTTCGAACAGCACCTTGGGTGGATAAGAAATTGCATCGGACGGAGATTTGAACCCGGTCAGCATGATCCAGGCCAGCGGCACCATGGTGATCAACGCATAGAGGATAACCAGCGTACCGGCGAACCACTTTGACCGGGGGCTGGGTTCGGTGACCGAATAACCGCTCATGGTGCGATGCCTTCTGCAGGCGATTCTATCGGTGTGGCGAGGTCTTGCATGATCATCGCTCCTTCACCTTGTTCAGCGCCTTGACATAGATGCTCGCCAGGCCGAACACGGTGACAAACAGGATGATCGCATAGGCCGAGGCATAGCCGGTGCGCCACTTCTCAAATGCTTCGCGCTTGAGGTTGATCGAGGTGAGTTCGGTGGTCGATCCGGGGCCGCCGCCGGTGAGCTGTACCACAAGGTCGAACATCTTGAAGTTCTCGATGCCGCGAAACAGCACGGCAAGCATCAGGAAGGGCAGCACCATCGGAACGGTGATGGTGAAGAACTGGCGCAGTTTCGAGGCGCGGTCGATCTCTGCTGCCTCGTAAATGTAGTCGGGGATTGATCGCAGCCCAGCGAGACAGATCAGCATCACAAAGGGCGTCCACATCCAGGTATCGACGATGACGATGGACCAGGGCGCAAGATCGACCGAACCGAGCATCTCGAAACTGGACGCTTCCTTGCCGGTAAAAAAGCCGACGACATAGTTGAAAAGCCCGATTTGCGGCTGATAGAGAAATTTCCAGAAATTTCCGACCACGGCGGGGGACAACATCATCGGCAGAACGATGATGGTGGTCCAGAGGTCGTTGCCCTTGAACTTCTTGTTGATCAGGTAAGCCAGCGTAAAACCGATGAGCACCTGAAAGAAGATCGTCCAGAACAGGAAATGCGCGGTGGCCTGCATGTTCAGCCAGATGTCGCTGTCAGTCAGGATGCGTTCATAGTTGCGGGTGCCAATCCATTCGACCGGGCGATTCCGGTTGGCTTTGAAATTGGTAAAGCTGAGACGCACTGTCCAGATCAATGGGAAGATGTTGATTGCCAGCAACAGAAAGATCGTGGGGCCGACAAAGATCCAGGCGATCGCGCGGTCGCTGAGACCTCTGATCTTGCGCGCAACACCGGCTGGTGTTGCAGCGGCGGCGCGGGTTGCGGGAGTCTCAGACATTTCGCAGGATCCGGTGAACAGGGTGCTGGGAGAGCATGCCCCGGAACAGCTTCCGGGGCGACTGGTCTTGGGTGGCCCTCTTGAAAAGGGCCGTCAGACGGCTCAGAGTTTGCCTTCGTCCTCGAAGACTTCGGTCCAGTCCGCGATCAGCAGATCGAGCGCCTCTTGCGCGGTGCCCTGATCGGCAACCACGTAGTCATGCATGCGTTTTTGCATGGCCAGCAGCAGTTCGGCATAGGCCGGCTCCTGCCAGAAGTCCTGCACGTTTGCCATTGCCTCAAGAAAATCGCCGGCGAAGGGGGCGCTCTCCACGAAGTCCGGGCTTTCGAGGACGGCGTTATGCGCGGAGTACCCGCCGAGATCCCACCACTTCTGCTGAATCTCCGGTTGGGCGAACCATTTGATATACTCCAGCGCCGCTTCCTGCTTGTCGGAGTAGGACACCACCGAGATCCCCTGACCGCCAAGAGTCGAGCCGGGTTGGTTCTGGGGTGGGTTCACAAAGAAGTCGATCTTGTCGCCGCCGGTGTTGGGATCGGCATAGAGGCCCGGAAAGAACGCGAACCAGTTCATCGCCATCGCGACCTGCCCGGATTTGAAAGCGTCGAGACTCTCGCCCATATAGGCGTTGGTATAGCCCGGCGGCGTCGCGGTTTTGTAGAATTCCTTGTAGAACTCCAGCGCCTCGACGGCCTCGGGCGAGTTGACCGCACCCTCCATGTCATAAGACCCTGGAGTGTTTTCATACTTGAAGCCCCAGGGATAGAGCGCCCCGGTCACCCCCATGGTGATGCCTTCGGATCCGCGTTCGGTAAAGATCGCGGCACCATAAACCGTTTGCCCGTCGATCTCGCGCTCCTGAAAGAACTGTGCGACCTCCAGAAGTTCCTTTTGTGTCGTGGGTTCTGCCAGATCCCGGCCTGTTTCCTCTTTGAATGCGGCCTTGATGTCGTCCCGCTCGAACCAGTCCTTGCGATAGAACCAGCCATTTGCGTCCCCCATGGCGGGCAGCGCATAGTAGTTGGGTGTGCCTTTGGGCCAAGTGGAGTAGGCATAGACGGTGGCATCTGCAAAATCGCTCATCGCGATGCCCTCGGCGTCAAAAAAGTCGTTGAGCTTGACATAGTGGCCGTTCTCGGCCCCGCCGCCGATCCACTGGCTGTCACCGATCAACAGATCGCAGAGCTGACCGCCGGAATTCAGTTCGTTCAGCATCCGGTCCGCGAAATTCGGCCAGGGAACGAACTCAAAGCTCATCGTGTGGCCGGATTCGGCTTCGAATTCCTTGCTCAGTTCGACCAATGCATTCGCCGGGTCCCAGGCGGCCCAGCAAAGCGTCAGATCATCGGCATGCGTCACGCCCGCGTATGACGCAGCGGCAAGGCTGATCGCACTGGCTGATGCCAGTTTCAATGTTCTCATGAATTTTCCTCCCAGTTGACGCGCGGCGACTTCTTTCCGGTCCCCGAATCGTCGTTCAGACGACTCAAACGCTAGATGAGGTACGCACCTCATGTCTACAGATTTCTGAGGTACGCACCTCATGAGGCGCTCGTGAAGATGCTATAGCGTTGATACAACTTAAGATTTGACAATTCTGAAAGATCACGCGCTCACAAGGCCCGCGTGGACCCGTGTTTGCAAAAAGGCCGGTAGTACCGATCTCACAACGGCGTGCGCAGCCTAAAGTCGCGTTACGCGCGTGGTTCAAAGCGCCGCAATTCTCGCTTGATCAGCAACCATGCTTGCTCTTGTAGTCAAATACTGTTAGCGCTACCAAAAAATATCAGTGTTCGGAGTCTGCGCGATCGCGGCGGACTTGTTTTCAGGAGCGGAAGACAGTCGAGAGGCACCTGGAATCACAACTGGCGCGTGGTCCGGAGAAAGTGAAACGTTGCTATTGGCCGTCTTTGTCTTCCAAACTTTGAAGACCCAATTCAATGGGAGGTAGCCCGGAATGCTAATGTGCTGTGGCGAAGCGCTGATCGACATGATCGAGTCCCGCGGGGCCGATGGCAGGGTATGCTATTCGGCCCATGTCGGAGGTGCTATCTTTAATACCGCCATCGCGTTGGGCCGGTTGCGTGTCAGTCCGGGATTCCTGTCAGGATTGTCGCAGGACATGTTCGGAATACAATTGCTCGAGGCGCTGAAGGCATCGCACGTGGATGTATCGCATGTCATCCTGTCGGATCGGCCCGCGACATTGGCGTTCGTGCAGCTGACCGACGGGCATGCGGTCTACACGTTCTATGATGAAAACACAGCTGGCCGCATGCTTGAGCCGTCTGATTTGCCGGACATACCCGAAAGCGTCAACGCACTCTATTTCGGCGGAATCAGCCTGATCAGCGAACCCTGCGGCGAGTTCTATTCGGCATTGGCCGCGCGCGAGGCCGCTGACCGGGTAATCGCGCTTGACCCGAACATCCGACCTGGATTCATCCAGGACGAAGCCCGTTACCGTGCGCGGTTGGAGCAAATGCTGGGGCTGGCCGATATCGTCAAGGTTTCAGACGAGGATCTCCATTGGATCGTGCCGGGAGCCGGGTCGTTGGCCGAAAAGATCGACAATATCCGCGCCAAAGGGCCAAAGTTGATCATCCTGACCAAGGGCAGCGCAGGCGCCTCGGCGTGGCTGCCGTCGGACGAGGAGATCTCCGTCGCAGCGCAGCGGGTCGAAATGGTCGATACCGTTGGTGCCGGTGATACGTTCAATGCGGGCGTTCTGGCACATCTTCAGCAGGCAGGCGCGCTTGACAAGGCGACACTTGGCGAAATCAGCCCCAATCTGCTGCGCGATGCGCTGGCATTTGGCACTCGCGTCGCCGGGGTCACGGTGTCACGGGCCGGGGCCAATCCGCCATGGGCGCAAGAGCTCGAATGACGACAGGTAAACCCAGAACGCCTACGTGTGGCGCACGCGCCCCAAATCTCCGGAGCAGGACATCAAAATGCCCGACACGCTGAGAACAGATCTTGACCAGCCGGCGCTGACCCAAGCGATGCTGCGCCACCTGCGCAGTTCGCTGGGCAAGGACCCGGAACATGCGACCACCTATGACTGGCGAATGTCACTCGCGTTGTCTCTGCGTGATCTGGTGGTGGAACCCTGGTTCGCCTCGACGCGGCGAACCTATGACGCCAAGGGCAAGCGGGTCTACTACCTGTCGATGGAGTTTCTCATCGGTCGTCTGATTGAGGATGTCGCGATCAATCTTGGCGTGGAACATATAGCAGCGGCAGCGCTTGCCGAACTCGGCCAGGACTATGACAGAATCGTTGCGGATGAACCGGACGCGGCACTTGGCAATGGTGGGCTGGGGCGGCTGGCGGCCTGTTTTCTGGACAGCCTGTCGACAATAGGAATTCCGGCCTATGGGTATGGCATCCGCTACGAGCACGGGTTGTTCGAACAGCACTTTGAGGATGGTGCTCAGGTCGAGACCGCAGAGAAATGGCTGGCACAGCGGCATGCCTGGGAATTCGAGCGCCCGGAAGTGTCGATCTCCATTCATTTCGGTGGCTATGTCAGCCAATGCGGCGAGAAATCTGTCTGGCACAGCGACGAAACCGTTCTGGCACAGGCCTACGATACACCCATTGCTGGCTGGCAAGGCAAGTGGGCGAACACGCTGCGCCTGTGGGCCGCGAAACCGGTAAAGCTGTTTGATCTGGAGAGCTTCAACCGTGGCGATTATATCGGCGCGTCCCGGCCCGAAGCACTGGCGCGCACGATAAGCCGTGTCCTCTATCCGGATGACACAACCGACACGGGGAAGGAACTGCGGCTGAAGCAGGAGTATTTCTTTACCGCAGCCTCGATCCAGGACCTAATGCGCCGGTTCCTGGCGGAGGGGTTCGAGATCGACAGCCTGCCCGACCACGTAGCCATCCAGCTGAACGATACGCACCCCGCGATTGCCGGACCTGAACTGGTGCGGATCCTGGCGGATGAACATGCCCTTCCGATGGCCCGTGCCATCGAAGTTGCTCGAAAAACACTGGCCTACACCAACCACACCCTGCTGCCCGAGGCGTTGGAGCGCTGGCCCGAGGGGTTGTTTGCACGCATCCTGCCACGCCATCACCGGATCATCGAGATCATTCAGGACGCCCATTTCGCCGCCGCCGGAACGAAGGTTACGATCATCGAACACGGGCAGGTCAAGATGGGTGAACTGGCCTTTGTCATGGCGCACAAGGTCAACGGGGTATCGGCGTTGCACTCTGAACTGGTCAAAGAGACCGTGTTTCACGATCTGCACACGGCCTATCCCGATCGGATCATCAACCAGACCAACGGCATCACGCCGCGCCGCTGGCTCTATTCCTGTAACCCGGCGCTGCGCGCATTGATCGACGACACGATTGGGCAGGGATGGGCAGCCGATCTGGAACGGCTTTCGGAACTGCGGTCCAGCGTCGAGGACGCGGCATTCCGCGAGGCCTACAGGGCCGCCAAACGCAGCAACAAGGAACGGTTGGCCGAGTGGCTCAAGGCGCGCGACAGGATCACGGTGAACCCAGATGCCATGTTTGACACACAGATCAAGCGCATCCACGAATACAAGCGACAGTTGATGAACATCCTCGAGACCATCGCGCTCTGGAACGACATTCGGGACGATCCGAATGGGGACTGGACGCCGCGGGTCAAGATCTTTGGCGGCAAGGCGGCGCCCGGTTACGTGATGGCCAAGTCGATCATTCATCTGATCAACGATGTCGCCAAGATGTTGAATGCCGACCCGACAACCAGGGACTTGCTGCAGGTTGTTTATCCTGAGAATTACAACGTTTCCATGGCGGAACTGCTGATCCCGGCCTCGGACCTCTCCGAACAGATTTCCACCGCCGGCAAGGAGGCATCGGGCACGGGCAACATGAAGCTGTCGTTGAACGGCAGTCCGACCATCGGCACGCTGGACGGGGCGAATGTGGAAATCCGCGACCATGTCGGGGTCGAGAACTTCTTTCTGTTCGGCCTGACCGCCCGGGACGTGACAAAGCGTCGGTCGGTGCCGGGATTTGCCCGCGCTGCCATCGAGGCCAGCCCGCGATTGGCCCGCGTGCTGGGGCAGATCGCAGACGGCACGTTTTCTGGTGGTGACAGTGATCGCTATGCGGCGTTGCTGCACAATGTCTGGGACCATGACTATTTCTTGGTGACCTGTGATTTTGACAGCTATTTCAACACGCAACGCGAGGTCGACGGCGTATATCGTGATCCGGAGGCGTGGACGCGGATGGCGGCGCTGAACACGGCGGGCATGGGGTGGTTCTCATCCGACCGCACGATCCGGGGCTATGCATCAGATATCTGGAACGTGCGCCCGCTGGTGGTGTGAATACGACTTGGGGGAGCTTGCCAATGATCCGAACTGAGGACGCACAGGCAATTGCGGCGGGGCGGTTTTCCGACCCGTTCGCGGTATTGGGCCTGCACGAGATCGACGGCAAGCTCAGTGTCCGCTGCTATCATCCGGATGCCGAACGGGCCGAGGTTCTGGATGCAAAGACGGGCCGTCTGATCATGGCGTTGCAGAGTCATGACGATGCGCCGGGCCTGTTTAATGGAATCGCGCCGCGCCGGCGAAAACCCTTTGCCTATCGCCTGCGCTTTGGTGCCGGGGAAGAGATTTGGGAGGCGCAGGATCCTTACCGGTTCGGCCCGGTTCTTGGCGAGATTGATGAATACCTGATCGGAGAAGGGGCGCATCAGCAGCTTTGGCGGGTACTTGGAGCGCATCTGATCACTCACGAAGGCAGCGAGGGCACGCATTTCGCGGTCTGGGCCCCCAACGCGAGCCGCGTGTCGGTCGTTGGCGCGTTCAACAACTGGGACGGTCGCCGCGCTGTCATGCGACCGCGCGGACAGACCGGGGTTTGGGAGTTGTTCCTGCCCGATGTCGGAGAGGGCGCGATCTACAAGTATGAACTTCTGGATGGATCAGGCGGGTTGCTGCCGCTCAAGGCGGACCCGGTCGGGTTCGGCTCGGAACATCCACCGCAAACGGCTTCGGTCGTGCGGAACCTGTATCGACATGAATGGCGGGATGCCGACTGGATGGCGGACCGGCTGACCCGGCATCGCCCGGACGCGCCGGTTTCGATCTACGAGGTACATCTGGGCAGTTGGCGGCGTGTGACGGATCAGAACAATCGCCCGCTGTCGTATCAGGAACACGCAGAGCAACTGGTCGGATACGCCAAGGATATGGAGTTCACTCATATCGAACTGATGCCGGTCTCAGAGTTTCCGTTTGACGGGTCCTGGGGATATCAGCCGGTCGGTCTGTTTGCGCCGACAATCCGGCATGGCACACCCGAGGAGTTTCAGGCCTTTGTTGATGCTTGCCACGGTGCCGAACTGGGATTGATCCTGGACTGGGTGCCGGGGCATTTCCCCACCGACAGTCACGGGTTGGGCCAGTTTGATGGCACACCGCTCTATGAACATGCCGACCCGCGCGAAGGGTTTCATCAGGACTGGAGCACGCTGATCTACAACTATGGTCGCCGCGAGGTTGCCAATTACCTGACCGCCAATGCGCTGTATTGGCTGCAGGAACATCATGTCGATGGGCTTCGCGTTGATGCGGTGGCGTCGATGCTGTACCGCGATTATTCGCGCAATGCCGGGGAATGGGTGCCCAACGAACATGGCGGGCGCGAGAACCTCGAGGCCATTGCGTTCATGCAGCAGATGAACACCCTGACCTACGGGGCAGATCCGGGCATCATGACCATCGCCGAGGAAAGCACCGCCTTTCCCGGAGTCAGCGCGCCGGTGGATGCGGGCGGGCTCGGCTTTGGGTTCAAATGGAACATGGGCTGGATGAACGACACTCTGTCCTATGTCAGCGAAGACCCCATCAATAGGAAGTACCATCACAACAAGCTGACCTTTGGCCTGCTGTATGCTTTCTCCGAAAACTTCATCCTGCCGATCAGCCATGATGAGGTGGTGCACGGCAAAGGGTCTCTGCTGGACAAGATGCCTGGCGACGGGGCGGCCAAGTTTGCAAATCTGCGGGCCTACCTGGGCTTCATGTGGGGGCATCCGGGCAAGAAGCTGTTGTTCATGGGCTGCGAGTTTGCGCAGGGCCGCGAGTGGAATCACGACGCGAGCCTTGATTGGCATCTGTTGGAGCATCCCGACCACAAAGGCATTCAGACGCTCGTGCGCGATCTGAACCAGGTCTATAAGGACATTCCGGCGCTCTACGAACGCGACGCGCGGCCTGACGGGTTCGAATGGATCGAAGAGCACGCAGCCGAGGAATCGATCATCGCCTGGGTGCGCAAGGGCAAAGAGGGTACGCCACCTGCCCTGGTTGTGACCAACTTTACCCCCGTCGAACGACCCAACCGGCGGATCGGCGTGCCCTGCGCCGGTCGCTGGATCGAACGGTTGAACACCGATGCAGAGCAGTATGGCGGCGGCAATCGCGGCAATTTGGGCGGTGTGAGCAGCGATGAGATCGCTGCGTCGGGGCGCGCGCATTCGCTGAACCTGACGCTACCGCCGCTCTCGACGCTGATATTCGAGTTGCAACCTGAGTGATTGAAATCGAACCGGGGCTGATTTGCCTCAACTGGGGGAGAAGAGAGTGGATAACGAATCTCAGCGGCTTGCCGCACAGACAATGGCCTTTGTTCTGGCTGGGGGGCGGGGGAGCCGGCTCTTTGAGCTGACCGACAGGCGGGCCAAACCGGCGATGTATTTTGGCGGCAAGACCCGGATCATCGACTTTGCGCTGTCCAATGCGGTGAATTCCGGCATCCGTCGGATCGGGGTCGCGACCCAGTACAAGGCGCACAGCCTGATCCGGCATCTGCAACGCGGGTGGAGCTTTTTCCGGGCCGAGCGAAATGAATCGCTTGATATCCTCCCGGCCTCGCAGCGGCTTGACGAAGAGAACTGGTATCGCGGTACTGCGGATGCGGTCTGGCAGAACAAGGACATCATCGAGGGCTATAGCCCAAAGTTCATTGTCGTTCTGGCCGGGGACCACATCTACAAGCAGGATTATTCCCGGATGATCCAGCATCACGTCGAAAGCGGCGCGGATGTGACCGTTGGCTGCATCGAAGTGCCCCGAATGGAGGCCAGCGGCTTTGGTGTCATGAAGGTCGACACAAATGACAACATTCTGGAGTTCGTCGAAAAGCCCGCCGACCCCCCGCCGATGCCCGGCCATCCGGATCTGGCGCTAGCGAGCATGGGCATCTATGTTTTTGAGACCAAGTTCCTGTTGGAACTTCTGGAGCAGGACGCGGCAAATCCAGAGTCGACCCAGGATTTTGGCGGTGACCTCATTCCCTCGATTGTGAAGAATGGCAAGGCAGTTGCCCATCCATTCAGCCGGTCCTGCGTCCGCTCGGGGCTTGAAAAAAAACCCTACTGGCGGGATGTCGGAACGGTCGATGCCTTCTGGCGGGCCAATATCGACCTGACGGATTTCGTGCCGGAGCTGGACATATATGACAACGAGTGGCCGATCTGGACCTATTCGGAGCTGACGCCCCCGGCAAAGTTCATCCACAACGAAGAAGGGCGTCGCGGTTTGGCCGTGTCATCGATGGTGTCCGGCGGCTGTATCATTTCCGGATCGAGCCTCGATCGGTGCCTGTTGTTCACCGGCGTCAATACGCATTCGTTTTCCCAACTCGAAGGGGTCGTGGCAATGCCGTATGTCGAGATCAACCGCAAGGCGAGGCTCAAGGACGTGGTGATTGACAGGGGCGTGATCATCCCTGCGGGCCTCGTCGTGGGCGAAGACCCGGAGCTTGACGCAAAACGGTTCCGTCGGACAGAAAACGGGATAACCTTGATAACCCAACCAATGATCGATGCGCTGAACGACTGACGGAATGATCTGATGAAACTGCTCTTTGTCGCCTCTGAATGCGCACCTTTTGTCAAGACGGGAGGCCTGGCTGACGTGATCGGTGCCGTGCCCAAGGCGCTCGCCGGGATGGGGGCCGAGGTTCGGGTGCTGTTGCCTGCGTACCCGGCGCTGGCGGATCTGCTGGCGACAGGGACCGAGGTCAGATCGTTCTCTGACTTCTTTGGTGGGTCCGCGCGGATGGTGGCGGCAACGGCACAGGGGATTGATCTGTTGTTGCTGGACGCGCCGCATCTGTATGACCGGCCGGGGACAATCTATCTCGACCCCAATGGGCACGACCATTGGGACAACCACATTCGGTTCGGTGCCCTGTCGATGGCGGGCGCCGACGTCGCGTTGGACGGTGTCGGAGAGTGGAAGCCAGATCTGGTCAATGCGCATGACTGGCAGGCCGGGCTTGTTGCTGCCTATCTGCGCCAGAGCGGACGGCCCGCGCCGCCCCTCGTCACGACGATCCACAACATCGCATTTCAGGGGCTGTTCGGACCCGAGGTGATGGAGCCGCTGGGGCTTGATCCGGCGTTGTTTGATACCGACGGAATTGAATACTACGGCCGGGTCGGGTTTCTCAAGGCCGGGCTGATTTACAGTGATGCGATCACCACCGTCAGCCCGACCTATGCTCGCGAATTGCTGACGCCAGAGTTCGGCATGGGGCTGCAAGGGGTGTTGGAGGCGCGGCAGGCGCAGTTGACCGGTATTCTCAATGGCATTGACCTTGATGCGTGGAACCCCGACACGGATCCGGCATTGTCCACGACCTATGGTGTTCGCAGCCTTGGGCGCAAGGCACAGAACCGCGAGGACCTGCGCACACGGTTTGCCCTGTCGCCCGAGGCAGACGGGCCGCTGTTCTGCGTGATCAGTCGCCTGACCGGGCAAAAGGGGTTGGATATGCTGTTGGACTGCCTGCCGGGGCTGGTCGCAAGAGGTGCGCAGCTGGCGCTCCTCGGTTCGGGCGATGCGGTGCTGGAGAAGGGATTTATCGAGGCAGCGGCACGTCACCCCGGCAACGTCGGCACCATCATCGGATATGATGAAACGCTGTCGCACCAGATGCAGGGCGGCGCGGATGCCATCCTGATCCCGTCGCGATTTGAACCCTGTGGGCTGACACAGCTTTACGGCCTGCGCTACGGCACATTGCCGGTCGTGGCCCGGACGGGCGGGCTGGCCGATACGGTGATTGATGCCAACGATGCGGCGTTGCAGGCGGAGTGCGCCACCGGGGTGCAATTTGCGCCCATCACGACAGCCGGACTTGATCAGGCGATCGCGCGAACCTGCGAACTCTTTGCGCAACCCAAGGTCTGGGCCGCGATGCAGCGTCGGGCGATGCGCCACCCGGTCGGTTGGGAGCAGTCTGCGCGCGCCTATCTTGATCTGTTCACCGGCCTCATCAAAGGCGTGCAATGACCAAGTACCGTCTTACACGTGGGTTGCCCAATCCACTAGGGGCGCGACATGACGGGAACGGCGTGAACTTTGCGGTGTTTTCAGAGAACGCGAATGCGATCGATCTGTGTATTTTTTCCGAAGATGGAGAGACCGAAACCACCCGGCTGGCACTGCCGGAACGCACGGGGCCGGTCTGGCATGGGTATCTTGAGGGTCTTCCGGTCGGGACGCGCTATGGCTATCGTGCCCATGGACCATATGACCCGGAGCGGGGCCAGCGGTTCAATCCCAACAAGCTCTTGCTGGACCCATATGCGCGTGAACTGCACGGGACTTGGGGAAACGATCCCGCGATGTTGGGGTACGAAGCGGAGGCGCCAACTGCGGATCTGTCGTTTGATACCCGCGACAGTGCGCCCTTCGTGCCCAAGTCGGTGGTTTCCGATCCGGCCTTTTTTGCCCCACGGGTCAAGGGCGGGCACAAGGCAGGTGCGCGCGATCTGATTTACGAGGCGCATCCAAAGGGGCTGACGCAATTGCACCCGGATGTGCCCGAGGCATTGCGCGGCACCTATGAAGGGCTCGCATCCGACGTCATGATCGCCCATTTCAAACAGCTTGGAGTGGGGGCGGTCGAACTGTTGCCGGTGCACGCCTTTGTCGATGACAGTTTCCTGGTCGACCGCGCGTTACGCAATTACTGGGGCTATAACTCCATCGGGTTCTTCACGCCCGAGCCACGCTACTTTGGCCCCGACGGCATGGCCGGTTTTCGACGTATGGTCGACCGGCTGCACGAGAACGAGATCGAGGTCATTCTGGACGTGGTGTATAACCACACCGCAGAAGGGGACCAATCCGGCCCGACGCTGAGCTTTCGGGGATTGGACAATGCGTCCTACTACCGGCTGAGCCGGGGACAGCCGCGATACTATGTGAATGACACCGGTTGCGGCAATACCCTGAACATCGGCCATCCTTATGTGTTGCGCTTGGTTCTGGACAGCCTGCGGTTCTGGGTCGAAGCCTTTGGCATTGACGGGTTCCGCTTTGATCTGGCAACGGTTCTGGGGCGCGAGGACCATGGGTTCGATCCAAGCGGCCGGTTCTTTGCCGCGCTGCGTCAGGACCCCGTGCTTGCAGACGTGCGGATGATTGCAGAGCCGTGGGATATCGGCCCCGGTGGCTATCAACTGGGCGCGTTTCCGCATGAGTTTCGCGAATGGAATGACGGGTTCCGCGATTCAGTTCGGCGCTATTGGCGGGATGATGACCACGCTATGCAGAATTTGGGCGGGCGCTTGTTGGGCTCTGCCGAGAACTTTGATCATTCCGGACGCCGGTCCTGGACGTCGGTCAACTTCCTTGCCGCGCATGACGGTTTCACATTGGCGGACACCACCCGCTATGCGCGACGCCACAACGAGGCCAATGGCGAAATGAACCGGGACGGGCACGGCTCGAACTTCTCGGATAATTGCGGGGTCGAGGGGGAAACCGACGATCCCGTGATCATCGCCCGTCGCAAGCAACGCCAGCGCAACATGCTGGCCACGCTGTTTCTGGCGCAGGGTACGCCGATGTTGCTGTCAGGAGACGAGATTTCCAATTCGCAAGAGGGTAACAACAACGCCTATTGCCAGGATAACGAGACTGGCTGGGTGTCGTGGGACGAGGCGGATAAGGAAATGTGCGCCTTTGTTGCGCATCTGTCCGCCTTTCGGGGTGCGCATGGCGCCGTTCGCCAGACCCGCTTTCTGCATGGGGCCAAGCGCCCCCACGATGGGTTGTTGGACGTGGAATGGTCCGACTTTTCGGGCGGGCCCGTGCAATGGCGCGATCCCAGGTTGGCAAATGTCTGTCTGACATTGCGATGCTCGGCCGACGCCCCGGACTATGAGTCGGGTCTGGATACGGTGTTTGTCGCCTTCAACCGCAGCGACGATGATTTGTCGGTAGTATTGCCCGACGCGCCACCAGGTATGATCTGGGTGCGCGAGATCGAGACCAGCAAGGCGGCCCAGACCATCATGCCGGTCGGAGAGGACCTGCCTGTCGTCGGTGCGCGGTCGGTCAGCGCGTTTGTCCTCGTATCGGCGGCTTCGGCATGAGCCGGGACGGCAATCTGCGCGAATTGGGCAATCTGCTGGGCATCTTGCCTGAATTTAGGGATATGTCGGGACAGGAACGTGTGACACCGCCAGAAACCTATGCGGCGCTGGCGCGTGCGATGGGGCACGATATCGACGGGGCAGCGTTGCCCGAGACCATCGCCGGTCTTAAAGCGAAACGTGCTGACCAACGCTTTCCGGTCGAAGCGGTTGTCGAGGCAGGCGCACCGCAACAGCTCGGGTTTGGTGCCGGGCACGACTGGATCCTTACACGGGCCGAAGATGCGTCGCACGTTGCCAGCGGGAAAGGTGACGTGATCCTGCCACCCCTGGCCCCGGATATCTATGTCCTGCAAATGAAGGCCGTGGATCATGCACAGGACGTGACGGTGCTGGCGGCGCCGCGGCGCCTTCCACAGGTGGCGGAGACAGCCGGCAAACACAAAATCTGGGGCATGTCCGCCGCGCTCTATGGGCTTGTGTCCGAACGCAACGGCGGCTTGGGGGATTATGACGATCTTGGCCGCGCGGCAGAAGCTATCGCACGGCGCGGGGCGGCATTTCTGGGCATCAATCCGGTGCATGCCATGGGTTATGCGGATACCGCTGCGTTCAGCCCCTATTCGCCGTCCCATCGCGGGTTTCTGAACACTGCGCATATCGCGCTGGATCAGGTGCCGGGCGCGTCGACGGGGGCATCCGCAGAATTGCGCCGCGCGTCAGCGGTTCCCTACGCCGCTCACAAACAGGCGCAGCAGGCCGCGCTAGAGATCGCGTGGCAGGCGTTCTGCAAAGGCCATAACGCAGAGTTTGAGGCGTTTTGTGAAACAGGTGGTGCGGAGCTGAACCGGTTTGCCGCGTTCGAGGCATTGACCGAGCAGCACGGGCCGGACTGGCGGCGTTGGCCAGCCGTGGTGAGCGTGGATCAGGTTTCGCCCGACCGCAGGCGCTATCATAAATGGTTGCAGTGGATCGCGGATGGGCAGCTTGCGTTGGTGCAGCGTCGTGCGTGCGCGGCGGGAATGGCACCGGGGCTGTACCTTGATCTCGCGGTCGGGGCGCGGCGCGATGGGGCCGAGGCGTGGTGCGAAGCCGACGTCGTTGCACAGGGTGTATCGCTGGGTGCGCCGCCGGATCACCTGAGCCCGGGCGGGCAGGCCTGGTCGTTGGCCGCATTCAACCCACATGCGTTGCGCGCGGTACATTACGCGCCACTACGGCGCATTCTCGCGCAGACCATGCGCCATGCCGGAGTGATCCGCATCGATCATGTACTGGGGCTGAACCGCAGCTACTGGGTGCCCGATGACGGGTCTGCCGGAGCCTATGTCAGGCAGCCGTTTGAATCGTTGATCGCCTTGATCAAGATCGAGGCAGCCCGCCACGGCACGCTGGTGATTGGCGAAGACCTGGGGCTGGTGCCCGAGGGTTTTCGAGACACGATGCGCGTGCACGGGTTCTATGGTTATTCCGTTTTGCAGTACGACAGGGACCGGGACGGCTTTCGCACACCGGGCACGCCCTCGCCGCAGGTTCTCGCTTGTTTCGGCACCCATGACACGCCCACCTTGCAGGGCTATGCAAATGGCCGTGATATCGACTGGTGGCAACGGCTTGGATGGATCGATGGTAAGGCCGCAGCGCACGAGCGTGAACGCAGGTCCCGCGATGTCGCAAAGTTGCAGGGCAGCACACCCCGAATTCAGGAGGCCGTGCACGGGTGCCTGGCGGCATCACCGGCAGAGATGGTCTGCGTTCAGCTCGATGATGTTCTTGGCACCATCGAGGCACAGAACCTGCCGGGAACCGTTCACGAACATCAGAACTGGCAGCGGCGCTATGCGGTCTCTGTGGCGGATCTTGAAACGCATCCGGAACTGAAGACGATAGGTGCCTGCATGGCAAACCATGATCGCACCACATGCAAAATAGCCGAAGGAGCCGAAGCATGACCAAAGTGACCGTGAACATTGCTCCGTTTGAGGGGCAGAAACCGGGCACGTCCGGATTGCGCAAGAAAACCCGCGTTTTCATGCAGGAGCATTACCTGGAAGCATTCGTGCAGTCAGTGTTTGACGCCATCGGCGGGGGCGACGGCAAGCGCTTTGTGATTGGCGGAGACGGGCGGTATTTCAACGTGCAGGCGACCCAGACGATCATCAGGATTGCGGCCGCCAACGGCGCCGCCGGGGTGATCGTGGGCCAAAACGGATTGTTGTCCACTCCTGCCGCGTCCAACCTGATCCGCCAGAACGGGACGGACGGTGGTTTCATCCTCTCGGCGAGCCACAATCCCGGCGGGATAGACGAGGATTTCGGGGTCAAGTTCAACGCCGCCAATGGGGGTCCCGCGCCAGAAGGGCTGACAACGAGGATATTCGAGGCCTCCAGGGCAATCAATGGCTATCACATCTTGCGGGCTGATGATGTGGACCTTGGCCAGATTGGCGAGGTCAGTCTCGGAAACATGAAGATCGAGGTGGTCGATCCGGTCGCGAGCTATCAGGTGTTGATGGAGCAGCTGTTCGATTTCGATGCGATCCGGGCGCTGTTTGCCGGCGGGTTCACGATGCGGTTCGATGCGATGCACGCGGTTACCGGACCCTATGCAACGGCCATCCTGCAAGAGGCGTTGGGCGCGCCCGAGGGGACGGTGGTCAACGCGGTGCCATCCGAGGATTTTGGCGGCGGGCATCCCGACCCGAATCCGATCTGGGCTAAACCGCTGATGGACCTGATGATGTCGGATGACGCTCCGGACCTCGGCGCGGCATCGGATGGCGACGGAGATCGCAACATGATCGTCGGGCGCGGGGCCTATGTCACCCCGTCAGACAGTCTCGCGATGCTGGCCGCCAACGCGCATCTTGCGCCCGGCTACAAGGACGGACTGGCCGGGGTTGCGCGATCAATGCCCACGAGCGGGGCGTGTGACAAGGTGGCGGAGAAGCTGGGTATTGCCTGTTTCGAAACGCCCACCGGCTGGAAGTTCTTTGGTACCTTGCTGGATGCCGGGCGCGCCACACTCTGTGGCGAGGAAAGTGCCGGAACCGGGTCAGATCACGTGCGCGAAAAGGATGGGCTGTGGGCCGTTCTCTTGTGGCTGAATATCCTCGCCGCCCGTGGCCTGTCGGTCGCCGAGATTCAGGAGGCGCATTGGGCCGAGTTTGGTCGCAACTATTACTCGCGCCACGATTTCGAGGCTGTCCCGGAGGTGGAGGCGACGGCATTGGTTGATGGTATCATCACACGCATCGACGATCTGCCCGGGAAGAGCTTTGCCGGGATGGCGGTCGAAAAAGCGGATGAGTTTGCCTATCGAGACCCGATCGACAACACTCTGTCAGAGCATCAGGGGTTGCGTATCTGGTTTCAGGGTGGTGCGCGTGCGGTGTTGCGGCTGTCCGGCACCGGAACCGAAGGCGCCACGATCCGCCTCTACCTTGAGCACTACCGTTCCGACGGATCCATCGAGGGGCACAGCACGGCAGCGGTGCTTGAACCCTTGCGGCAGGCGGTTCTGGAGCTTGCCGGGTTTCAGCAGCATATCGGCCGTGTTGATCCCGATGTGATCACGTAAGGCACGGCGCGAACCGCTGCTCCGCAACATATGTGAAAACCGATGTGCCCCTCAAACGGCGCCCTGACTTCCTCTCCTCAGCCGCGTGCCGGGTGTTTTCCGAGCCTGTTGTCGGACGTTACAGAGCCGTCTCTGAAACGTGAGTTGATTTGGTTTGGCGCAAGGATGATTGCCGACTATCTCAGGGGAAACGAGTAACGGAGTTTTCATGGCCCACCGCTGGACGAATGATCTGACAATCGATGACGCGACTCCGCAGAGCGTCTTTATGAACCGGCGCCAGATTCTGGCGGGTGCGGCGGGGCTGGGTCTGGGCAGTATTGCCGGGCCGCTTGCTGCCAAGGCCGAGTTGGAGCCAAACAGCTGGGACGACATCACCAGCTATAACAATTTTTTCGAGTTCGGGACCGACAAAGGGGATCCAGCCGCCTATGCCAGCGCGCTGACCACGTCGCCATGGAGCGTGACCATCGACGGTTTGGTGGATCGGCCGGGGCAATATGACTTTAGCGATATCATGTCGGAAATGACGGTCGAGGGACGCATCTACCGGCTTCGCTGTGTCGAGGGGTGGTCGATGGTGGTGCCGTGGAACGGGTTCGAACTGTCCGACCTGCTGGCCATGGCCGGTGTAAGAGACGAGGCACGTTACGTTGCATTCGAAACTGCGCTGCGCCCCGAAGAGATGCGCGGGGTCAGCAGGCCGGTGATCGAATGGCCCTATGTCGAGGGACTGCGGCTGGACGAAGCGCTGCATCCCCTGACGATCATGGCGACGGGCCTGTACGGCAAGCCGATCCCGAACCAGAATGGCGCGCCCTTGCGCCTCGTTGTGCCGTGGAAATACGGGTATAAATCCATCAAGTCCGTGGTGCGGATCAGTCTGGTCAAGGACGAGCCGCCAACCAGTTGGAGCAAGTACAGCGCGCGCGAGTACGGTTTCTATAGCAACGTGAACCCGAACGTTGATCATCCGCGTTGGTCCCAGGCACATGAGCGCCGGGTCGGCGGCGGTCTGTTTTCCAAGAAAGTACCGACGCTCATGTTCAACGGGTATGATCAAGAGGTATCGGCGCTGTATGACGGTATGGACCTCGCCAAGTATCACTAGGGTGTCAAACATCACCGGGGCGATTGTCGGCCAGATGAATGGCGTTCTGAGGCGCTTGCCTGTGGGCTTGGTCTACGGGATTGGCCTGTTGCCGCCCGGCGTTCTGTTTTGGCTCGCCGCAACCGGCGGGCTAGGCGTCGAACCGATCAAGGCGCTAGAGCACGAGTTGGGCCAACTGGCACTGCAAATGTTGATCGTGGGGCTCGCGATCACCCCACTGCGGCGCTTTGCCGGGATCAACCTGTTGCAATTTCGCCGGGCAATCGGATTGCTCACGTTCTACTATGTCCTGTGCCATTTGCTGGTTTGGCTGGTCCTGGACGTTCAGATCGTTGGCCAGATCTGGGCCGACATCGTCAAGCGCCCCTATGTTACCGTCGGTATGGGAGCGTTCGTCCTGATGATCCCGCTGGCGGCAACGTCGAACAACTGGTCGGTGCGTGGACTCGGTCCATCGTGGAGGCGTCTGCACCGGGTCGTCTATGTGGTGGCTGTTCTGGGTGGTTTGCATTTCGTCATGCTGTCGAAGGGACTGCAAATCGAACCGCTGCTCTATCTGGGTGCGATACTTGGCTTGCTGGCCCTGCGACTCCGGCCCGGACAGCGCAAGGCGTTGGTTTGAATCGAGACTCGCCCGAATGGTGGCCATGAGTAGGATGAGCCATGTGAGTCGGCCTCGGTTAACGGACAATTTCGGGCTCTCTTGGGGGTAACCCTGCTGATAACGCAAAATCTGGTATTAGCGCCGGGAGTGACTCGCTGGAGATTCGTTGATTGGGGTGGTGAGAGATGTAAATTTGACTTTGCGGTCAAAAAAATATTTGCCGTAATCCATTGATAAATATGGAAATATGAAGGGAATTTGGAAAAAGTGGCGTTTCTTCAAAAAAGGGGTTGCGGCTGTGGATTAGTAGTCTTAGAACCCCCTTCACCGGGGTTGCAGCGATGTGGTTCTGGGGCGCTTGACGGGCTATACGGGCTGGGAACGGTACGGAGAGTT